>DNTK01000369.1 GCA_003508755.1 Bacteroidales bacterium
GGCCAGATCGTTGATGACCTGAGCATAAATGGCAGTATTGCTTTTATAGACCGCCAACCGTGGTCTTTCCGCTGTGCCACTAATTTTGTTTCGAATGCCTTTCTTGATTCTATTCCTTCTTAAATGTTTAGCTGTAGCCATGATTTCTATTATTTAGCAGCAGTTTTACCTGCTTTTCTTCTTAATTCTTCCCCAACAAACTTGATACCTTTTCCTTTGTATGGTTCCGGTGGACGGAGCGAGCGAATTTTCGCAGCAACTTGTCCAATAAGTTGTTTGTTTGCACTTGTTAAAGTAACAATAGGATTACTTCGACGCTCAGTAGCAGCTTCAATCTTTACCTCTTTAGGAACTTTTAGGTGTATATCGTGTGAATACCCTAAACTCATTTCCAGTACTTGTCCCTTAGCTTCAGCTTTATAACCTACACCAACAAACTCTTGCTTAATGGTGTATCCGTTTGAAACACCTTCTACCATGCCGGCAACCAACGAGCGGTATAAACCATGCATCGCTTTGTGGCGCTTCTGTTCTGTTGGGCGCTCTATTGTAAGCACATTATCTTTTACCTCCACCTTCAGGTCTGGATCAACCTTTTGGCTTAATTCGCCTTTTGGCCCTTTGGTAATTACGGTATTGTCTTTTTCGACTGATACTGTAACTCCTGCGGGTATTTGAATGGGCAATTTACCTATACGTGACATTATTCTGCCTCCTGATTAATATACGTAACACAATACTTCTCCACCAATGTTTTTAGCGCGGGCTTCTTTATCGGTCATTACACCATGTGATGTAGATACGATAGAAATTCCAAGTCCGTTTAAAACACGTGGTAATTCTTTCGATCCGGCATACTTTCTTAGTCCAGGTCGACTGGCACGCTGAATGCTTTTAATGGCCGGGTGCTTTGTTTCCGGGTGATACTTCAGGGCTATCTTAATAGTTCCCTGAGGTCCGTCAGAAACAAATTTATAGTTTAAAATATACCCTTTATCATGAAGAATGCGGGTAATATCCTTTTTCAGGTTCGACGCTGGAATCTCAACAACTTTATGACGAGCCATAATTGCGTTTCTAACCCTGGTAAGATAATCTGCTATTGAATCAGTAATCATAATCCTTAAAATTTTTCTGTATCAAAATTCTACCAGCTAGCTTTCTTTACTCCCGGTATTAATCCGGATGATGCCATTTCTCTAAATGTAATACGGCTGATTCCAAATTGGCGCATATACCCCTTTGGTCTTCCAGTAAGTTTACAACGGTTGTGCAATCTTATTGGATTAGAGTTACGTGGTAAACGGCTTAAGGCCTGGTAATCGCCTTCGGCTTTAAGTTTCTCACGTTTCTCAGCATATTTGGCTACAAGCTTAGCACGCTTTACCTCACGCGCTTTCATTGATTCCTTTGCCATATCTAGTTCTTTTTATTGTTTTTAAATGGTAACCCAAATTCCTTGAGCAATGCAATAGCTTCTTCGTCGGTATTGGCCGAAGTCACAAAAGTAATTTCCATACCCAGAATCTTATTGATCTTGTCAATGTCTATTTCAGGAAAAATAATATGCTCTGTAATTCCTAATGTATAATTACCTCTGCCGTCAAGTTTGGTTTCGATTCCTTTAAAATCTCGGATACGAGGCAATGCAACACATATCAGTCGTTCAAGGAATTCATACATACGTTCACGACGTAAAGTAACTTTTACACCAATTGGCATTTTCTTTCTAAGTTTGAAATTCGAGATATCTTTCTTAGAAAATGTTTGAATTGCTTTCTGACCGGCAATCAACGAAAGTTCTTCCTGTGCCTGGTCAATAAGCTTCTTGTCGGCAACAGCTGCTCCAACACCCTGATTGATCACAATCTTCTGAAGCTTTGGAACCTGCATTACCGATTTATAATCGAATTCCTTTCTGAGTGAAGGAATGATTTCTTCTGAATATTTCTTCTTAAGAGTTACTTCGTAAGCCATTACTTAATCTCCTCTCCTGATTTTTTTGAATACCTTACAAGTTTGCCATTGTCATCTAATTTGCGACCCACACGGGTTGGATCTCCGGATGAAGGATCAACCATCATTAAATTAGATATATGAATAGGCGCTTCTTGTTCAATGATTCCGCCATTTGGACTCTTAGCATTAGGCTTTGTATGCTTCTTAATCATATTAATGCCTTCTACTATTACCCTGTCAGTTTTTCTGTTTACTTCGAGTACACGACCTTTTTGCCCTTTGTACTCGCCAGCATTCACAAAAACCTGATCGCCCTTTTTAATGTTTAATTTCTTCTGCATCGGACTAACTATTTTTTATAATACCTCAGGTGCCAGCGAAACAATCTTCATATACTCATCGCGAAGTTCTTTAGCAACCGGGCCAAAGATACGGGTTCCGCGAATTTCACCAGCTTGGTTTAGTAACACTACAGCGTTATCATCAAAGCGGATATATGAACCATCGGCACGACGCACTTCTTTCTTTGTGCGAACCACAACAGCTTTGCTTACCGTACCTTTCTTCATTTCCCCTGAAGGCATAGCGCTTTTTACGGTTACTACAACTTTGTCGCCAATAGAAGCATATTTTTTCTTTGTACCACCAAGCACTCTTATACAAAGCACTTCTTTGGCTCCACTGTTATCGGCAACAGATAATCTTGATTCTTGTTGTATCATGACTATTTCGCTCTTTCAATAATTTCTACTAATCTCCAACATTTGTTTTTGCTCAATGGACGAGTTTCCATGATGCGCACTACATCACCAATGTTGCATTCGTTTTTTTCGTCGTGAGCAGCAAGTTTGGAGGTCTTGTTCACAAACTTACCATAGATAGGGTGTTTTTCTTTTCGTTTTACTGCAATGGTAATGGACTTTTCCATTCTATTGCTAACAACCACACCTATACGCTCTTTTCTAAGATTTCTTTTTTCCATCTTTTATGCAGTGCTTTACTTGTTATTTTCTTTTAGTTGTTTTTCGCGTAGAACAGAACTTAAGCGAGCTACATTTCTACGCGTCTCCTTTAATTTTAAAGGATTGTCGAGCTGAGACACAGCGTGATTCAACCGCTGCTTTACAAGGAAACTCTTTTCGTTTTCCAGTTGTTCTTCCAGTTCTTTTATTGTAAGCTCACGCAATTCAGATGCTTTCATTTCTCAATTTGTTTAATTTTCAACATAGTCGCGACGTACAACAAATTTGGTTGTTACGGGTAACTTCTGTGCGCCAAGACGCAAAGCTTCTTTCGCCACCTCGTAAGGCACGCCTTCTGCTTCCATAATGATGCGACCTGGAGTTACAGGAAACACAAAACCTTCCGGAGCACCTTTCCCTTTACCCATCCTTACCTCAGCAGGTTTTTTAGTAATGGGCTTGTCGGGGAAAATACGAATCCAGATTTGACCTTCCCTCTTCATGTAACGAGTAACTGCCTGACGCGCGGCCTCGATCTGACGACCTGTTATCCAATGACTCTCTAGAGATTTGATGCCAAATGATCCAAACGCCAACTGATGTCCGCGCTGAGCATCACCCTTCATGCGTCCTTTTTGCCTTCTCCTGAATTTTACTTTTTTAGGCTGTAGCATTTTATTTCGTATTAAGCAGTGTTCTTAAATTATTTTCTTCTACGTTGTTTTCCACCCTTAGCACCACCGCGTGTGTTCTTAGCTTCAAAGTTTGGAGCTAGATCGCGTTTGCCATAACCTTCGCCTTTGCAAATCCAAACTTTTACACCAATTACACCAACTTTTGTGTGTGCCTCAGCCAATGCATAATCGATGTCGGCACGGAGCGTGTGAAGGGGTGTTCTTCCTTCTTTATACATTTCGGAGCGTGCCATTTCAGCACCACCAAGACGACCAGCAATAAGTACCTTAATACCTTCAGCACCCATTCTCATGGTAGACGCAATGGCCATTTTTGTGGCACGACGGTATGAAATTCTACCTTCGAGCTGGCGTGCAATATTATTGGCAACAATGGTAGCATCTAACTCAGGACGTTTAACTTCGAAGATGTTTATCTGTACTTCTTTGTTGGTTATTTTCTTTAGCTCTTCTTTTAGCTTGTCAACTTCTTGTCCACCTTTACCAATAATGATACCGGGACGAGCAGTATTAACAGTAACAGTGATGAGTTTTAGCGTACGCTCGATAATTATTTTCGAGATACTGGCCTTCGCAAGACGCGCATTCAGGTATGTCCTGATTTTATCATCTTCAGCAAGTTTATCACCGTAGTTTCTTCCACCAAACCAGTTAGAATCCCATCCTTTAATGATTCCCAGGCGATTGCTTATTGGATTAACTTTCTGTCCCATTAATCTATTTTGTTTGTGTATTGTTAGCTGCTTCAGCAGTTTCTAGTTCGCTCTTTGGGCTACCTAACACAACTGTTACATGGTTTGAACGCTTACGAATACGGTAAGCTCTCCCTTGCGGTGCAGGTTGAATACGCTTAAGAACGCGCGCTGAATCAACGAAAATTTCTTTTATAATTAGTTTACTATCCTCGATGCGGGCACCTTCGTTCTTAATTTGCCAGTTGGCAACAGCTGAAAGTACAAGTTTTTCAAGGCGATTCGAAGCTTCTTTAGGATTGAAGCGCAGCATGTCTAATGCTTTGTTCACTTCCTGACCGCGAATCATGTCAGCAACAAGACGCATTTTGCGTGGAGAGGTAGGGCAATTTTTAAGCACTGCAAATGCTTTGTTTTTCCTTTCCTCTTTTAATTGTTCGGCTCTATTTCTTTTTCTAGCTCCCATTGCTGAATACTTTTTCCGTTTTATCGGCTATTATTTCTGTTTACCTCCGTGGCCTCTGAACATGCGTGTCGGGGCAAATTCGCCTAACTTATGTCCAACCATGTTTTCGGTAACATATACAGGAATAAATTTGTTTCCGTTATGTACTGCAATTGTATGACCCACAAAGTCAGGAGAAATCACTGATCTTCTCGACCATGTTTTTATGACTTGCTTTTTGTTTGCATCGTTCATCTCTAAAACTCGTTTTTCGAGTTTAAAATCGATGAATGGGCCTTTTTTTAGCGAACGACTCATATCCTAATTCTTAATTTTTTGTTTTTCTTCTTTCCACAATATACTTATCAGAAGCTTTCTTATTCGCACGTGTCTTGTATCCTTTTGCAGGAACACCGTTTCTGTTGCGTGGGTGACCACCAGTAGAACGCCCTTCGCCACCACCCATTGGGTGATCAACCGGGTTCATAGCTACACCACGAACGCGGGGACGACGACCTTTCCAACGGCTACGTCCGGCTTTACCTGATTTCTCAAGGCCATGGTCAGAATTTGATACTGTACCAACCGTTGCTCTGCAAGTAATCAAAATCATTCGCGTTTCTCCCGAGGGAAGCTTAACAATTGCATACTTTCCATCGCGAGAGGTAAGCTGTGCATAAGACCCCGCACTGCGAGCAAGCACACCACCCTGACCTGGGTATAACTCAATGTTGTGGATTAAAGTACCCAGTGGAATTTCGTCCAGTGTTAAAGTGTTTCCGAGTTCAGGGGCCACTCCTTTTCCTGAGCGAATGGTTTGTCCAACTTTAATACCGCTGGGTGCAATAATGTATCTTTTTTCACCGTCCTCATAAACCACAAGTGCAATAAGTGAGGTGCGGTTTGGATCATACTGTATTGAATCAACAGTCGCTGACATTCCGTCTTTAGTACGATGGAAATCTATTACACGATATCTTTTCTTATGACCACCTCCCATATGACGCATGGTCATTTTACCGGCATTGTTACGACCACCGGACTTTTTTATTGGACCTAATAGCGACTTTTCGGGCTTACTCGAGGTAACCTCATCGAATGTGCTAATTATTTTATGTCTCTGACCTGGTGTTACAGGTTTAAATTTTCTAACTGCCATAATTTCTTAGATATTACTATAGAAATCTATTGTTTCACCATCGGCTAATGTTACTACCGCTTTCTTAAACGACTTAGTGCGTCCGGCGATTATCCCTGTTTTTGTATAACGTGATTTGCTTTTTCCAGCATAAACCATTGTATTTACCGACTCTACAGTCACGCCATACATTTCCTCTACTGCTTGCTTAATCTGAATCTTGTTGGCTCGTTTTTCAACGATGAATCCATATTGATTCAGCTTTTCGCCAAGGTCGGTAAATTTTTCGGTTACTATCGGCTTAAGTAAGATATCCATCTTTTCTTAATTATAAAGTATTCTTCTTATTATTCAGCTTTCTGTAATTGGCTCAACGATTTTTCTGAAAACACAATACTATTGCAGTTCATGATATCGTAGGTGCTCAATTCATCGATTGATATTACCTGAGCCTTCTTAATGTTGCGTGACGACAAATAAACATTCTTATTGTTTTCATCAAGCACAACAAGCGATTTTTTATCGGCAAGGTTTAAGCTGTTAAGTATAGCTGCGTATTCTTTCGTTTTTGGTGCTTCGAAGCTAAAATCTTCGACAACCATAATGGCATTGTCTTTTGCTTTGTAAGAAAGCGCAGACTTACGTGCTAATTGCTTAACTTTTTTATTTAGTTTAACCTCGTAATTTCTTGGACGAGGGCCAAAGATACGACCACCACCGCGGAACAATGGAGACTTGATGCTGCCAGCACGTGCGGTACCTGTACCCTTTTGACGTTTAATCTTACGAGTACTGCCGGTTATCTCGCCTCTTTCCTTTGCTTTGTGTGTACCTTGACGATTATGAGCAAGATATTGCTTCACATCAAGGTAAATAGCATGGTCGTTAGGCTCTACACCGAAAATATCAGCGTTTAGCGCAACTTTCTTTCCGGTTTCTTTACCTGCTGTATTTAATACTGCTAATTCCATTATTTCTCAATTATTACGTACGATCCGGCAGCTCCCGGAACAGAACCTTTCAACATTAACAAATTTTGTTCTGGAACAATCTTAACCACTTTCAGGTTAAGTATCTTAACAGTTTTGTTACCATCTCGACCGGCCATTCTCATTCCTTTAAACACTCTTGAAGGATATGATGATGCACCAAGTGAACCAGGAGCACGGTTACGGTTGTGCTGTCCGTGAGTGGCATCGTTTACACCGGCAAAACCATGGCGTTTAACAACACCCTGGAAACCTTTTCCCTTAGAATTAGCTTTAACATCCAACCAAACGTCGTCGTTAAAGTAATCTACTGTGATTACATCACCTGGTTTCCAATCTTTAACAAAACCTTTTAGTTCAATTACTTTCCTTTTGGGGGTAGTTCCAGCTTTTTTAAAGTGTCCAAGCATAGCCTTGGTTGTACTTTTTTCTTTCCTTTCGTCGAAAGCAAGCTGAACTGCATTGTAACCATCGTTTTCTTCGGTCTTAATTTGGGTAACCGTGCAAGGACCTACCTCAAGCACTGTACAAGGTATGTTGTTACCACTGTCGTCGAAAACGGAAGTCATCCCTACTTTTTTTCCTATTAATCCAGGCATTTTATAAAGCTTTTACTTCGTTCACACTTTAATTTCTACTTCAACCCCACTAGGCAATTCCAGCTTCATCAGCGCATCGATTGTTTTTGGTGTTGAACTGTAAATATCAAGCAAGCGCTTGTATGATGACAATTGAAACTGCTCACGCGATTTCTTGTTTACGAATGTGGCTCGTAAAACGGTGAATACCCGCTTATGCGTTGGAAGTGGAATTGGACCACTCACTACAGCTCCTGTAGTCTTTACTGTCTTCACGATCTTTTCAGCTGATTTGTCAACCAGGTTGTGATCGTATGATTTTAGTTTTATTCTAATTTTCTGGCTCATTACTAAACCGTATAAGTATTATTCTTTTGTTCCCTTTAATCCTTCAATAATCTCCTTGGCTAATCCCTCAGGCACTACATCGTAGTGAGAAAATTCCATGGTAGAAGTTGCTCGTCCGGATGATATTGTTCTAAGCACAGTAACATATCCGAATTTTTCGGCCAATGGAACCATTGCTTTTACAACACGGGCTCCGGTTTTTGTGGTTTCCATGCCTTCTACCTGTCCACGACGACGGTTAAAGTCGGCAATGATATCACCCATATACTCTTCTGGAGTCACAACCTCGGCAGCCATAATTGGTTCCATAAGTACTGATTTTCCTTTCGCAAGAGCTGATTTAAATGCCTGACGGGCACATATCTCAAATGATAATTGATCTGAATCGACCGGATGGAAAGAACCATCCATGAGTCGAACTTTTAGACTGTCAACCGGAAATCCGGCCAAAACACCATTTGACATGGCATCTGTGAATCCTTTTTGTACTGATGGAATATATTCCCGAGGAATATTACCTCCTTTGATTTCATCGATAAATTGTAAGCCTTCAACTCCTTCGTCGGCAGGGCCTACTTCAACTTGAATATCAGCAAATTTACCACGACCACCTGTTTGTTTCTTAAACACCTCGCGATGTTGCACAGTAGCCTGGAAAGCTTCTTTATATGCTACCTGTGGGGCTCCCACATTGCATTCCACCTTGAATTCACGTTTCATACGGTCAATAAGCACGTCCAGATGAAGCTCACCCATACCGCTAATCACAGTTTGTCCCGAATCGTGATCAGTTTTTACCTGAAAGGTTGGATCTTCTTCAGATAGCTTCTGAAGAGCTGTACCCATTTTGTCTACATCACTCTTCGATTTTGGCTCTACCGCGATTCCAATTACCGGATCCGGAAAGGTCATCGATTCAAGCGAAATAGGATGCTTAAGATCGCATAATGTATCTCCGGTAATAAGTTCTTTAAAACCTACACCTGCACAGATATCACCTGCTTCAATTTTTTCTTTTGGATTCTGCTTGTTTGCATGCATCTGGTAAAGACGATTAATCCGCTCTTTTTTGCCGGTACGAGGGTTGTAAACCTGATCGCCAGCATTTAATGTTCCAGAATAAATGCGCAAGAAAACCAAGCGACCCACAAATGGATCCGTTGCAATTTTAAAAGCCAGTGCAGACAATGGTTCTTGAGGGTCCACTTTGCGGGTAAGTTCTTTATCAGTTTTTGGCTCAATACCTTTTACCTCAGGTATATCAAGAGGACTGGGTAATAGACCACAAACTGCATCTAGCAGACGCTGAACACCTTTATTCTTAAAGGCTGATCCACACATTACAGGAGTAATGGTGCGGCTTATTACAGCACGTCTGGTATATTCCATAAATTCGTCAACCGAGATGGAATCTCTGTCTTCGAAGAATTTCTCTAAAAGTGAATCGTCTGTTTCACAAACTGCTTCAACTAGTTTTTCACGCCACTCTTCAACCGTATCAACAAGGTCTTCAGGAATTTCAGTATACTCATACTTCATACCCATTTCTTCATCTTCGATCCACACAATAGCGCGACGCTCGATGAGATCGATGATACCTTTAAAATCTTCTTCGGCACCAATAGGAATTTGCATGGGCACGGCATTAGCACCCAGACGCTCCTGCATTTGTTGTATCACACCAAAAAAATCGGCACCTGTACGGTCCATTTTGTTAACGAAACCAATGCGTGGTACACCATATTTATCGGCCTGGCGCCAAACAGTTTCTGATTGAGGTTCTACGCCACCAACGGCGCAGAAAACTGCAACAGCTCCATCCAGTACACGTAAAGATCGCTCCACCTCTACGGTAAAGTCAACGTGTCCGGGAGTATCGATAATGTTTACTTTGTATTCTTTGGCTTGGTATTTCCAAAAGGTGGTGGTTGCTGCAGAGGTGATGGTGATTCCACGTTCCTGCTCCTGAACCATCCAGTCCATGGTTGCAGCACCATCATGCACTTCACCAATACGGTGTGTTAGCCCCGTATAGAAGAGAATACGCTCGGTAGTGGTAGTCTTACCGGCGTCAATATGGGCCATAA
>DNTK01000519.1 GCA_003508755.1 Bacteroidales bacterium
TTGTGGACGACCTAAAAAAACTATTCGAGTAGATAATAGGTAGGTAGGGGTACCTCAGAGGTACCCTTCCCCACTTAAAAGGTATGCCAGAAAAGCAATTATAACACTAAACAAACCTAAATGCAGTACAAACCAAGCCTTTACCAGTAACGAGTTAGCAAATGCCTTACCCTCCCACGGATTTTACCATAAAAAATGCTTGAGTAAATAGGCTTAATACAATAAACCCGGACTTAAACCTATGAAGGGAATATTATCAGATGAAAACAATTAATAGTAGAAGCGGAAGCCAAAAAACTTTACGAGTAGGCAAAACATCAATTAAAAAACTTTACACATGAAAAAAATTATCACACTAAGTTTTGCATTAATAACAGTAATATTAATGTATGGGCAAACAATTTCAACTGAAACCAAAAATGCTGAAAAGCTTCTGCAACAAGAAAAATATAAGGAAGCCGTTGAGGAGCTTAAAGATGCGATTGCTATTATTGAAAGCGAGCAACTATCTTCAATGAATAAAGAGCTTTTACCCGAAAAGGTTTTAGACTATATAAAAGCTGATAGCGAAGAAAATATTGAATTGTCGAAATCATATGTTTCCGGTAATTTGAAGGTGTTGAGCAAGGTATACTTAAAGAACCAGGCTGCTAATAATACCAATGAAAATGCAACTGAGGAGTATATGATGGAGTTACCGACCCAGGTAATAATCTCCATTTCAAATGTTCCGGAAAAGTTTTGTGAGGCCATAAATATTGTTTCTGCAAATCAGAACAGTATGGCAACTACTACAGAAACAATTGAATCAATTAATTTCAAAAATTACAGAGCTTCTATAAGATTAGATAAAATGGCCAAACAAGGAATTTTTATGGCTATTGTTGGAGGTGCAACTATTGAAATAATTACCACAGGTATTGCAACCAATAAAGAAGTATTGGATATAGCAAATACGATTGACCTAGAAAAAATCACACAATATTTCGGAAAATAAAAGCGTAAGCCGAAAAGCATCTAGAGTAGGCAACAAATACAACCTAAACACTATCATGAAAAAACAATCTTTACTTAAAACTTTACTATTTACAGGGTTAGGCATTGTAACATCATTTTCTGTTGATGCACAATGGACCTATAATGCTGCTCCAAAAGTTTATACTACCTACTATGGAACTTCAACCCTTGTGGGAATAGGAACCTCAAATCCTGTCAGGAGTTTACATGTTGCAAACGCCGGAGGATGGAAAGCGAGATTCTCCGGACCTGATGGATACATCGATATTGGTCCTGCAAATTCGAGCTATGCACATATCTATACCGACCGGTCAAAGTTTATATTTAATAAACCTATATACTCCATGAATGGCTTTCATTCGCACTCAAGCCATCTAAATTTAGAAGCTGCAAGTGGATACTATGTTAACATACAACCAAGAAGTAGCAGCTATGGTCTTATATTAAGAGAATATAATAGCTCCGATTATGGTAATATTGAAGTTACCTCAGCCGGATTAGGACTTGGGTATAATACAAGTGGGGCGCATTTAATGATTCATAATAGTGGTAAGGTAGGTGTTGGTACAACTTCACCAATGGGGAAACTAGAAATTGTTAGTTATGGCACAGTAGGTTCAGGTACTGATATAAATTGGAATAATTCAGCGCTATTAATTAATCAGCAAGGATATTTGCTAGGAATGGACGGAAATCAGTTAACAGGTAATAAAGAGTTATTTCTTCAGTCCAATTCTGATGATGTAATTATAAGTACTAACGGCGTTTCACGTATGTTTGTAAATGAATCTGGATTGGTGGGTATAGGTTTGAGTCGGTTTACGAATAATTCTGTATGGCAAGGAGCTATGCTAGCGGTTAATGGAGGGATCTTATGTGAAAAAGTAAAGGTTATTTCTAATGTACCATCATCAGATTATGTGTTTGAAAAAAACTACGAACTAATGCCCTTAACACAGGTAGAAGAATTCATCTCTCAGAACTCACATTTGCCAGAGGTTCCTTCTGCAGAAGAATTTAAAGAGAATGGCTATAATATCGGGGATATGGACGATTTATTATTGCGAAAAGTTGAAGAACTAACATTGTATATAATTGAGCAAGATAAGAAGATAAGAAAGCTATCTGAAGAGTTAGAACAGTTAAAAATAATTAAGTAATTATGAATATGAGAATAGTAGCACTATTATTTTTTTTTGGTTTCATTTCCTCATTTAGTAGTTTAAACTGTCAGATTATGAATTGGTATGATGTTGGAATGAAGCAAAGTCCGCAGGGAACTTCGGGAATAGGCAGAATCGATCATATTGCATTTGATCCATATAATTCCAATATAATATTTGCTTGTTCTCCATGGGGTGGTGTTTTTCGATCAAACAATTCTGGAAATTCATGGCAGAGTATTAATTTGGAGCATAAACTGGAGCAACCTTCCAGTTCTTTTATGCTAATCGATCCATTTGATCCAACTAGTTGCACATGGTATTTAGCTTCAGGCAATGGAGATGGACCCCAGCGTAATATGTATCAAAGAGTGTCAAAAGGAATATACAGAACAACTAACTCAGGAGATACTTGGGTTAATATAGGGCCACATATATCTAATACCTGCAAATATCAGATAGTTGCTAATGGCAATACCTGGTATATCGATTATCTTATTAATGATATTATACAAGGCCCAGAATCGCGCCAGCATTTGCTTATTTCTACCACTTGTGGAATTTATGAAACAAAAAATGCTTTAGCGCCTTATCCAACCTGGACAAATATTATTCCTGGCAATTTTGGTAGTTTAGTTGTGCAACCTGGTAATACAAATATTATTTTTTGTGCTGAACAATTTACTGAAAATCCAAAAATTTTGAGATATGATCTTAACTCTTCAGCACCCCCTATTGAGTTAGATTATTCAGCTCAACTCAGTATATCAAATGTTTTAACAAGGGTGGTCCTTCGTTTTTCCCAAAATATTGCATACTCAGATAATCTTTTTGTTTTTTTTAACGACTATATTAACGATAGTGATGACTATGAAGGAAGGATTCTATTGTTTAAAATTAGTGCGGATGATTGGGTTGATAAGGGCCCACTGCGTCTAGGTGGTATTAATCGATTTGATGCACTTCATATCGATAATGATGATGCAAACGTTGTTTATGTTCCAAGTCAGTCAGGAAGAGGAATTGGCACTCCTCAAGTAGCTAGAAATGGCCTAAACGATGCAGAATTTTTAAGTTTTGAAACCCTAGCAAATGGTTCTGTCCATGTTGATCAACATTTTATAACTCAGTCGCCTCATGATGGCTCTGTTTGGATAGCTAATGATGGTGGTGTATACACTATAAACAATGGACAATTTGAAGAACGAATGACTAATCTGGCTGTTTCTACAATAGATGATTTTGATCTTGCTCAGATGGAGGATGAAACCAGATTTGTAGCAGGATATCAAGATATTGGTAATGCTGTTTCAAAATACAATTTTGATACCGATAGGGATGAGAGTTATCATTTTTTCTCATGTGATGGCAGACAAAATAATTACGATCCATTTGATTTTAATTTCTTTACTGGAGGTTGTCAAAGTGGAAATACTTCTCTATATGAAGTAGACTTTAATTCAGGTTCACTAACGTATAGAGGAACTACTGATTTTCAGGGAACTATAAACTTTGATGAATCTAATGCGGGAGTTGCTTTTGATATCATGAACGGTCGTCTTCTTAAATCAATTGATAGAGGTCTAAATTCAGAGGTTTGGTGCCCTTACAATAATTTAAGAGCATTTGCCCAGTCTCCATCATGTCCAAATATAATGTATTGCTTTAGCAATAATGTGACAAATGGGAAAGCAATTGTTTATAAGTCTGTTGTTGGAGGGGGTAATGATGCATCAAAATGGTCAACAATAACATTTGGTCATGTTGATTTTGCAGCTCGTAGTCCTATTGTTAATTATGAAAACCCAGATCATTTATGGGTTATAGGAAGTCAGTCAGCTAGTGATTGGAGAAATGTTGTGTATTCTTTCAACACGAAAACAAATTCTCTTGAAAGGTTTACGGATTTAAAGACTAATAGCCCATTTCCTTCATGGACAGCTACCTCCATTGCATCCATTGTGCAAGAGTATAATTCTAACCAAGGGATTTATGTATTAATGAATGGCCCCGGCTGGGGAAGCGATATTTACACTGAAGATATTCTTTATACTGATTTAACAATGAATAGCTGGGTAAATCTCAAAGATGGATTACCAAACATAAGAATTACTGGAATTAAAATTAATAATGCATCACAGGATATTTTTGCCAGTACCTTTGGTCGGGGTATGTGGAAGGCAAGTTTGTATTGCAACTCAATTTCTGGGAATTATACACTGCCATTAGCATATTCGAATCAATCAGCCAGCTACGAGGGTACTATTATTAACTCAAACACTGTAAGCGGATTGATTACGCTTAGAGCAGGAAGTGATGTAGTTTTTAATCCTGGTTTTGAAACGGCCAGCAATACGGATTTGACAGCATTTGTAAAACCCTGCAGCACTCCAGAAGTATTATTAAAGTCTACTTCTGAGAAACCTGCATATAATCTCTCAAAAGATATAGGTAATGAAATTACAGAAGAAGCAAAAGGTGTTCCCTTCAAAATATACCCTAATCCAAATAACGGACAGTTTAGAAT
>DNTK01000197.1 GCA_003508755.1 Bacteroidales bacterium
GTGTTACCCGATGCAGTAAATGCTTACAAAAAAGGAGATGAAGTGAAAGCAAACTTAAATCAGGGTGTCGTATTTATTAGAAATCAACCCTTTAAGTTTCCACCCTTTCCGGAGAAAATTACCAGCATATTAAGTAAAGGTGGTTTGGTGAAATGGTTAAAAAAGAAAGAAAAAGAAGCTCAATCAACAATAAATTAAAAAACTATTGTTTGCCGCTAATTTTATGTGTCGCAATTAATAGCAATAAAGAATAATTAAGTAAATTAAATCTATAAAATCAGCATCTATGAATAAAGATTATGGAATAGCAGAAGCTTTAAAGCAAATTGGAATCGAGGGAGTTAATAAAGGTTTATGTACTGGAACCATTTGGCAAGAGACAAAAGGAGAACTCATGACATCTTATTCGCCGGCAGATGGTAAAAAAATTGCCGACATCCAATTGGCAACCCTGGAAGAGTACAATGCAACAATAGATAAAGCAAAAGCAGCTTTTATTGAGTGGAGAAAAATTCCAGCACCAAAGCGGGGCGAACTTGTTCGTCAGATTGGTATAGAGCTCAGAAAATATAAAGAGCCACTCGGAAAACTGGTAAGTTATGAAATGGGGAAAATATACCAGGAAGGCTTGGGTGAGGTGCAGGAAATGATTGATATTTGTGACTTTGCCGTTGGACAATCGCGCCAGTTGTATGGTTTTACCATGCACAGCGAACGACCTGAACACAGAATGTACGATCAGTATCATCCGCTTGGAATTATAGGGGTTGTGTCAGCATTTAACTTTCCGGTGGCTGTTTGGGCATGGAATGCTATGATTGCATTGGCCTGCGGGGATGTGGTAGTCTGGAAACCTTCTTCAAAGGTACTTTTATGTGCTGTAGCTGTCCATAAAATTGTTTCTAATGTACTAAAAGCAAACAATATACCAGAAGGAGTATTAAGCCTTGTTGCAACAAGCTCCAAGTATTTAGGTGATGATATGTTCAGCGATAAAAACATTCCGCTTATCTCTTTTACAGGTTCAACTAAAATTGGTAAAAAAGTTGGCCGCCTTGTGGG
This sequence comes from Bacteroidales bacterium, assembly GCA_003508755.1. Taxonomy (GTDB): domain Bacteria; phylum Bacteroidota; class Bacteroidia; order Bacteroidales; family UBA10428; genus UBA10428. Next base: position 1,063 of record DNTK01000197.1, read on the forward strand.
CGAACGTCTTGGGAAGCAAATACTCGAGCTTGGTGGAAACAATGCTATTATTATTACTCCAAATGCCGATCAGGGAATGGCACTTATAGCTTCTGTATTTGGCGCAGTGGGCACAGCCGGACAGCGATGCACTTCAACACGTCGGTTAATTATTCACGAGCAGGTTTATGATGAATTCAAAGAAAAACTGGTAAATGCTTATAAAGGACTTAAAATCGGAAATCCTTTGGATGAATCAACCCACGTAGGACCACTAATTGATAAATGGGCAAAAGAGACTTTCTTCAATTCTATTGAGAAAGTAAAAAGCGAAGGTGGAAAAATTATTTACGGAGGTGAAACTTTTCATCCTGAAGGAAATAGCTCCGAATGCTATGTGGTACCCTGCATAGCTGAGGTTGAAAATAATTTCGAAATTGTTCAGGAAGAAACCTTTGCACCCTTGCTTTATTTAATAAAATACAGTAATCTTGATGAAGCCATTGCCATGCACAATGATGTTCCGCAGGGATTGTCATCAGCAATGTTCTCTACTAATATGCTTGAATCGGAAAAATTTCTGTCCTATGCAGGTTCTGATTGCGGAATTGCCAACATCAACATTGGAACATCGGGTGCGGAAATTGGTGGTGCTTTTGGTGGTGAAAAAGATACAGGTGGTGGACGTGAATCGGGCTCTGATGCATGGAAAGCATACATGCGCCGACAAACAAACACGATTAATTACAGTACAGAACTTCCTCTGGCACAAGGTATTAAGTTCGATGTTTAATAGGAATGCAGAATAATAAACGAAGCATAATGAATTCCGAATACCTAAAATCATTTTTCGAAATGCGGTATTCGGGATTTATTAACCGAAGTGTTATTTCTTAAAAGTAATTGCATATGAAGATTGGTATCATAAGAGAAGGAAAGGTTCCTCCAGACAAAAGGGTTCCGTTTACTCCAAAACAATGTTGTAAAATCCGGCAGAAGTATCCGCAAATACATGTAGTGGCACAATCTAGTCCTTCACGAGCATACATGGACGAAGAGTACAACGAGCAATGTGTTGTTGTGCAGGATGATATGAGCGAATGCGATGTGTTATTTGGAGTAAAGGAAATTCCGGTTGATGATTTATTGGAGGGCAAAACCTACTTTTTTTTCTCACATACCATCAAGAAGCAATTCCACAATAAGCAACTGCTAAAAACAGTGCTCGACAAAAAAATAACCCTCATCGATTACGAGGTGCTCAGCGATAAAGAAGGAAACCGCATCATTGGTTTTGGTCGTTTTGCAGGATTGGTGGGTGCTTATAATGGTTTTAGAGGGTATGCCATTAGAAATGGCCTACCGGAACCAAAACCTGCACACACATTGGAGGGAATAAAAGCAATGAAAGAAGAAGCTGCAAACTTAAAGCTTGCTCCTATAAGAATTGCCTTTACAGGCGAAGGTCGAGTTGCCAGAGGTGTTCGGGAGCTACTCGAAAGCATGGAAATGCTAGAAGTATCTGCAGATGAGTTTCTTTCCGACACACCCTTTGAGCAATCAGTTTTTGTTCAACTTGGACCTAAGGAGTATGTCAAGCATAGTAAAGGAAAAGAGTTTGATTTTAATCATTTCGTCAATCATCCCGAGGAATATGAAAGTAATTTTTTGCGTTTTTGCACAAAGATCGATTTACTTATTTCTTCTGCGTTTTGGGATCCTAAATCTCCTGTATTGTTTACTGATGAAGACATGCAAAAACCTGATTTTTCAATTAAAATAATCGCTGATATCACCTGTGATATAAAAGGAGCTATTCCTTCGACAATACGTGCCTCAATTATCGAAGATCCTTTTTATGGGTACAATCCATTTACAAAAAAAGAGGAATTGGCTTTTACGAATCCAAAGAATATTACTGTTATGGCAGTAGATAACCTGCCAAATGAATTACCTCGCGATGCTTCTAAGGATTTCGGTAAAAATTTAATCGAAAAAGTAATTCCATGTTTGATTGGAGAAGATACAGATGGTATTATTGAACGCGCTACTATTGCCAAAGACGGACAGCTCACAGAAAGATTCAGCTATTTGCAGGATTGGGTGAATGGATAGCTAATAGTTGAAAATGAGAAATGAAGAATGGAGAATGGTTCATTACATGGTTATAATGCTTCTGATTCATTTTCTATTACTGTTGTTTCGGATTTAATAATTAACAGCCATAAAATCCCGGGATATTAATCCTCGATAACGATAACATGCATTGGAATGGCATTTACACAATATCCAGGTATAATGTTTTTTTCCAGGCAACAAACAATTAACACCTGTCATTCAACATGAAAACCATATTAATAATCGGCGCTGGTCGCTCATCCACATCACTCATCCACTATTTAGAATCAAAAGCTGCCAAGTACAATTGGATGCTTCGGGTAGCGGATAAAGATCCTGAATTGGTCAGGCAAAAAACCCAGGAACCCACCATCGTCGTTCAGCTCGATATTTTTAATGAAACTCAGCTTGAAGCGGAGATAGCACAGGCAGATGTGGTTGTTTCAATGCTTCCGGCAAGGTTTCATCCGGAAGTAGCATTAATCTGTCTCAAACACTCAAAACACCTGTTAACGGCATCTTATGAGTCCCCGGAGGTAAAAGAAATGTTGCCCGAAGCAGAATCAAAAGGTATTTTATTTCTAAATGAATTAGGAGTCGATCCAGGAATCGACCATATGTCGGCGATGCAGGTGTTGGATAAAATCCGGGGTGAAGGGCACAAACTTCTAACCTTTGAATCGTTTACCGGTGGCTTAATAGCACCGGAATCGGATAATAACCCTTGGCACTATAAGTTTACATGGAATCCGAGAAATGTTGTGCTGGCAGGGCAGGGAGGACCCGCAAAATTTATTCAGGAGGGTAAGTTTAAATACATTCCTTATAACCGACTGTTTCATCGTACCGAGAAGATTGAAGTGGAAGGCTATGGCACTTTCGAAGGGTATGCTAACCGCGATTCACTAAAATATATCGAGCATTACAAATTACAGGATGTACCCACAGTTTACCGCGGTACATTGCGCAGGCCAGGATACAGCCGGGCGTGGGATGTGTTTGTTCAACTAGGAGCTACCGACGATTCCTACATAATGGAAGGTACAGAGCATATGACCTACAGGGAGTTTATCAATTCCTTTTTATATTATGCAGATCACGATTCAGTTCGGCTAAAACTCATGCACTATTTACACCTCGATAATGATTCCCCAATTCTCGAAAAACTGGATTGGCTGGGTATTTTTGATGATACCCCGATAGGCCTGAAGGATGCGACACCCGCACAAGTCTTGCAGCATATTTTAAGTCAAAAATGGAAATTGGAACCAGAAGATAAGGATATGATTGTAATGTGGCATAAATTTGTTTACCAGGAAGAGGAAAAAGCACATCCTACCTATCTTTCCTCATCGATGGGATGCATTGGCGATGACCAGGTAAATACGGCTATGTCGAAAACAGTAGGCTTGCCGCTGGCAATCGCAACAAAAATGGTCTGTACAGGTCAAATCGACTTAACCGGTGTGCATATCCCAACCCCAAGAGCTATTTATGAGCCAGTTTTAGCAGAATTAGAAACAATGGGCATACAATTTTTTCACAAGGAGCATGGTAATGTACCTAATTAGGAATAAAGCCACTTGCATTCTAATTAGATTCTAAATAAATAATAGCTGTAAAATACACTAAAACAAAATGTTAAGCCTTTATTATCTAAAAAGAAATCAGCGAAAGGCCACGAATCGGCAATTTTGCTTTATATTTAGCGCAAATTCTAAGACACTAATCTAATTTTATAACTATGAGCGAATCATCTAATGGCTATCACATTAGCTTTTTTAAACCCACAACGCCTCAGGCTTTAGCCAATAGAAACCTTACCATTTGGCTGGTTCTGATTTGGGCTGTGGCCATTTTTGGTTTCCATTTTTTAATGCGTGCTATCGAAAAACCAACCCCCGAACCTGCATACGTTGCATTCCAGGGAGCCTGGACCAACATCGAGGCAGGCACTGCCGGAACAACTGACTACCAGGAATTCGGACAATCTATGTTATCTGTATTAGGGAAAGCAGTATCTCCTGATCACCGCAAAGGCCTGGGCGAAGCCATGAGCTGGTCGGTATATATGCTTACAGAGGACTCACTCAAAGCAGATTTAATAAAGAAAATTAAAGATTTTGAAGCCCTAAAAGGCAATGTTGATAATATTGCAGACAAGGACTATATTGCTGCCAAGCAAGCACTTTCTGGCGAATTAAGTCCGGTTCTGAATTTATCCTTTATGGATATTCGTTCTCAGCTTCTTCCCATTGAGCTTACATCAGCAAATATCGAAGGTCTTTCAGATTTGGTAAAGACACACTTGCCAGGCATCATGGCTAAGTACCTCATACATAACCAATCGGTGTTAACGGACACTATATTTTTAGGATTTCCATTCCATTATTTCTACACAGCTGTATTTCTTTTAATACTTTTTGTTGGTCTGTGCTGGTTATACTGCGTGAGAATAGATAAAATCAATGCCAAATTCAATATCATAGACTAACAACTTAATTCGGAAAAAAAATGAAAAAGATATATACACTATTACTGACATTATTGACACTTCCGGCAGTTGCTCAGACTACAACAGCAGCCACACAGCTTGAGGGTGGCTTTAAATTAGGGCCAGCTATAATTCTAATTACGATATTATCCATTTTTGTTTTGGTAGGTATTCTTTTCAGAGCGAAAGATACAACCGACTTTTATGCCGCTGGTCGAGGAATTTCTAAAGTAGGTTCGGGTATGGCCATCGCATCCAATTGGATGAGTGCCGCTTCTTTCCTGGGAATGGCTGCTATCATGTATGGATCGGGTTATCATGGACTTGCATTCGTTGTAGGATGGACAGGTGGATATGTGCTGTTGCTGATTTTAATGGCCGGACAGATTCGTAAATATGGTAAGTATACCGCAGCCGACTTTATTGGCGATCGGTATTATTCGCAAGGAATGCGCGCGGTTGGTGCAATCATTGCCATTCTTATTTCAATATCCTACTGTGTGGGGCAGTTTAAGGGAATTGGGGATATGTTTAAATGGATTTTAGGGCTCGATTTTAACTATGCCGTAATAATAGGTGGTGGCGTTGTGCTACTTTATACACTTATATCAGGTATGTTAGGTGTCACTAAAAATATGCAGATTCAATATGTTATAATTATTGTATCGTTCATGATTCCACTTTTTATTCTTACTGCAAAATTTGATTATTTCTGGTTACTACCTCAGATTGGTTATGGTTCAGTAGTTTCCGATGCTGTTTCGGGAGTTTCTCTTGAGCAGGCTGGTGCACTGGCTAATTCCTTAGGTCATGCCTATGCCACAGTTCCGGTTCCGGAATATGCCATGCCTTGGGATCCTGCAACCGGAAAATCATTTTTTCAGTGGATAGCCATTGCCTTCTCCCTCATGATTGGTACCGCAGGTTTACCGCATGTAATCCAACGATTTTATGTTGTGCCTAAAGCTCGCGATGCCCGCTGGTCTGTAGTATGGGGGCTATTCTTTATCAGCCTGCTTTATTGGAGTGCACCGGTATATTCAGCATTTGGGAAAATTCTTTCTGCAAGTCCTGAAGTTGGAAAACTCTCAAAAGACGCCATTGTCGTCTATACAGCACAGTTGGGTAATATTAATCCATTAATCACAGGTTTTCTTGCTGCTGGTGGTGTTTCTGCAGCATTCTCGACTGTTTCAGGACTCTTAGTAGCTGGAGCATCTGCATTTTCACACGATTTATATGTGAAAGTATTCAGACCGGATGCTGCACCCAAAAGTCAGCTTTTGATGGCACGTATTGGAACTATTTTAATGGCCATAATAGTCACATCTATAGCTTTGCTTAAGCTTGGTCTGATTGCTCAACTGGTTGCAGTGGCATTCTCTTTGGCTGGTTGTACAATTTTCCCATTATTCCTTTTAGGAATTTGGTGGAGTGATTCGAACAAAGCAGGTGCCATTTCCGGATTGGTAACTGGTTTACTGGTTTCGATTGTAGCCATTACCTATTTTGTGGCCGATGTGAAGGGAATAAGCTTACCAGCAATGGACTTTATAACTTATTGGCTTGGCGGCTGGTATTTTGCATGGATAGGAGCTCCGCTTGCGATCCTGGTTCATATTGTGGTTTCGAAGTTTACGAAGGAAACACCTCTGGAAATACGTAAATTCCTCATCGAAAAAGTACACTCTTAAGATATAGAATGAATATCATAAAAAATAAAACAACAAGAGCGCTCATATTAATTATGGGTGCTTTTGTTATTATAGCCATTGTAATAGCCAAAAACTATTACAGCAAGAAAAACGCCTCAATCGATCCGCGAATAGTTGAAGCCCGCGAATTATATGAGAAATATAACCAATTTGCAGAAACCAGTCAGCTTGATTCGGTATTTCACCTGCTGAACCAAATCGAGGCTGTATATGCAGGTATCCCTCACTATAAGAAATCCTTTGAGGTAGGGGTGCTTTACAACAATCGTGCAGCTACTTATTTAACATTGGCATTGTATTCACCTGTTTTATCAGCGGATACAATCGCTGTTGATTCCCTTATGGCTAGGGCAGAAAAATATGTACAAACAAGTATTCATCTATACACTAATTGGCTTTCAGAGTTCGAGGAATTATCAGAGGCTGCAATTCAATCGCTTATTACTGATACCTTCAAAATAGGCTTATCGCATTTCACTCAGGAAGAACAAGAGCAATTTCTTACCCACAGAATTTCAGAAATTCAGGATGCTCAGATTGAAACTCCTCGGCGGCTTTCAGTAAGCTATACTAATTTGGGAATAATTTTCAGATACCGAGAAAATTTAGAAGAAGCTGCAGAATGCTATATAAAGGCCCTGGAGCTATGGGATCAGAACCTGACAGCAGAAAATAATCTCAATAAACTTCTAGGGAAACCCTTAAAAAAACGTACCATCCTGCAAAAACTTTTTCCACCCGAACGCAAGTAAAAAGTTGCTTTTGGCAACTCTCAAAAGGAAATTAAACTCTTGAAAAGCCCATTAACATAAAAATAATGTACTGCATAGGCTTTGTGATTTCCGGGGTGCTTCATGTGGCAACTGGGTTTATGAAGAAATAACATTTACCGATAGGTACCTTAACACTCAGATGAAAACAGATTTACAGAAATAATCATTTGTTTTAGATGCCTTTGTGATTAACTTAGTGTACTTTGAGTTTTTTACAATTATGCGAATAGCCATTATTACCGATATACATGAAGATGTTATAAGCCTTCAGAATGCATTTAGAAAAATCGAAAAAGCTAAGTGCGATGAAATTGTTTGTCTCGGAGACATCTCAGGTTTTAGTCATCATTATCACTACCACAGCTCCAGGAATGCCCATGAATGTTT
>DNTK01000098.1 GCA_003508755.1 Bacteroidales bacterium
CCAGCATTTCAGGAATAAAGTGATGACATAAACCAATCAACGCCTGCACATTCAATTCAATCAGGTGCGCGTTTTTCTCTGAGGATGATTTTTCAAACAAATTAAAATCTCCCTGGCCTGCATTGTTAATAAGCATATCAACTTGAATGCTCTTTCGGGAAATAAAATTGAAAAGCTCCTTGCGTTGTTTTTCCTGGGTAATATCGCATGAAAAGCCTAGGGCTGTTACTCCAAATTTTCCTGATAATTCTGAGGTTAATTCTTCAAGTCGGTGTTTTCTGCGCGCTACGAGCAACAGGTTGTGATTGTTTCTTGCGAATACCCTGGCCAGTTCGCATCCTATTCCACTTGAGGCACCGGTTATTATTGTGTATCCGCTCATGCTTAATATCGCTATTTAAAAAACGATTCGCCCTCGTAGAACTTTTCCTGGTAATAGATAATGTTGCGGTTTACTTTTACATTCATCTGAATTAAATCTCGATAAATCTCGAAAGTGTTTACCAATTCATTCGAAAGGTATTTTCGCTCTCCGTTCTGAACAACCCATATGCGTTGAGAATTATCCAAATAGGCAATGGTGTTCCAGTCGAGTTTATAAGTTGTGGGTACCCATGCTTCGATCTCAATAGCCTGGTTGTTGTGCCATACCCAAAAACGACCATCTTCGATATAGGCCAGGCTGTAATCTTCAGCCATGTAGCCCTCGGGGGTTATGGTGCTGATAATTTTAACTTCACCATTCTCAAAGATCTTAAACTCACCCATATGGTCAACAAAAGCCACAAACATATCGCCCATTCGAAAACTTTCTGGGGCAAAATCGTTGAGTTCATATATTTCACCCTTGTAAAAAGCCTTAAAGCTCTCGTCCAGTGGATCAACATATGCAACAATATCCTTTCCGACTCTAAATAGGGTCTCCTCGACATTTTTAATGATAACCTGAACGTCACCACGGTACCAGATTTTAAAATCGTTTGTCCGACTTGAAATATAGGCCACAATGTTATCACCACTTTTCCATTTTGAAATGGGAGAACCTAACATTCCCGATTCAATGTCTTGTATTGCACCTTTATAAAATACTCTGAGCGATTCTTCATTTAAGTCATAGAAAGCCACCAGGCTGTCCTGTGCTTCATAAATGCTGCAGCGTGAGCTGAGTTCAATAATTTCTCCCTTGTAAACGACTTTTAGTTTTTCGAAAATATTGTAACCGCTTAAATGGTCCTTGGCAAAATAATTCTTGGAAGTTATTCCTCCCCTTTCGAGGAGTGTAATATTTCCCTGATAATACATTTTTAAGTGACCGGCATTGTTAATGTAAAGGACATTTTCGCCTCCAATCATGTATGATTGCACCCTTAAATCTTCAAATTTCTTGCTGGTGCCTTTATCGAAAATGTAAAATTGATCCATATAGTCACTGTAGGCCCCGAGGTGCTGGCTCAACAATGTGCCGGATAAAATAAATAGGAAAAGCGAAAGAAATAGAATGCGGGTTTTCATGGTAAGAACGAAATTTGGTATCTATAAAAATAAACAAAGCCTGACACTTATAAAATATGTCAGGCTAATTTATTTGTTTTTTGCAGGATTAGTATAGAGTAGCAACGGTGCCGCTATCTATATTTTGCATGAGTTTAGCTGTTTTAAAATGGAAGGAAAGCGAAACATAAAACAGGTTACTTTGCTCATATTTCGATAAATCGGATACAACCTGTCCGGGACTTTGTGCCGGATTGTTCTGATTCCTGGTTTTCCCGTAATCGTGATTCAGGAAGTTTTCCAGGTAGTACTTAAATTTTAGGTTTATGCCACCAGGAAATTGCACTCCAACAAATGCTGAAGGTAGGAAAGTGGCTATTTGTTCCGGCCACCATGATGTAGATTTGGTTTTTGAACCACTTCTGCTGTGTGAGTTCCACCATTTTTCTTTCATGTGAAATGACCATTCCATTTCGCCTCCGCCATAAATGTGTAGATGATCTTTAAAGGATCCCAATTTTAGTGCAAGCGGAATACCGACAGAATAGGTTCTACGGATAATTTTGGCATCGAAGTATTCAACAGTTGCTGGGTCATCAACATAATTAATCGGCAAGCGTTCGTCAGAAATCATACCGATATTACGAAGACCCATTCCTGTGAAAAAACCAATATTGTTGGAAAAATCGACATGCCAGAATTGTTGTACATGAAAAAATAAGGTAAAACGAACCGGGTTGTTGACTATCTCTGCCTGGTTATAGGTATTTAAGAAATCCTGGGAATATTTTAAATCGCCCCATGAGAAAATGAGTTCCCCACCCGAAGTGGAGTAGGTTCTGGTCTGAGCATTTGCAGAACCGGCAAAAGCCATGCAAGCGAAAATGCCTATGAATAATGTTATTCTTTTCATTTTTAGATGTGTTGGTTTTTTTATAAATGTAAAAATAAAAACTATTTGTTTTATTGTAGGACGCAAAAACCAGGCAACTTGTTACTGGTAAATCCTGTATTTTAAGGATTTTTAATTCTTGCATCGGCTCTTTTTATCAGAAAATAACCGGTAGATAAGGCAATAATTGTAGCAGCTATTCCAAGCAGGAGCCGTTCGTCTGCCTTTGAATAATCCAAAACAATAACCTTCCTTGCGATGGCTGTGAGGGCAACCAGCAAAATAAACTCAGCCTGAATAATATGTTTGTTTAAATAGTATTTTATTGTCTCGAAAAGCTCGAGACCAATAACAATCAATAAAATAAAGCTAAATAGTTCAAGAAGCTCACTAATATTTAGCGACATATATCCCTTATCAGATTTGTTATTTATCATGGAATCGATAATTGAAGCGGAAAGTTCAAAGGTCGATATTGTAATTATTAATCCCATTAAAGCCAGTAAAATCAATACTATAATGCGTTCGAAATGATGAAAAATCCTGTCCAGCATAATGTTGTTTGTTCTGATTACCTACGAATGTACAAATTAACTGATTTATATCATCAATTAAAAGTAACTAAGATCACTTTTTAACAAGTTAAAACCGGCCGTGTTTTTCGTAATTTTGAAGGAATCAAACCTTCGACTTATTCATACAGTATGCTCGATGAAAAATACAATATAAAAGGCTTAGTTTCTAGTATTTATGAGTGCCAGAAAAAGATCATTCTTAACCGCCGATTTATTCGTGAGTTGGAGGTAGAAGGACAGGACACATCCCACCTTCTTGAAGAAAACCGCATGCTTGAACAGCAAATAAAGGCATACCAAAAAGAGCTAAAAAGAAAGTACCAGTTTTCTTACTGAGGGAAGGAAAAAATTAAGGGCTGAAAATTCAGCCCTTTTTTTTATTTATCCAATGTCCAGTTTTACATATGTATTACTTCGCCGTAAGCGGCGGCTGCAGCCTCCATTACTGCTTCAGACATGGTGGGGTGTGGATGCACTGCTTTTATTATTTCGTGACCGGTTGTTTCGAGTTTACGGGCCATCACCAGTTCTGCTATCATCTCGGTTACATTTAAGCCGATAAGATGTGCTCCAAGTAATTCTCCATATTTGGCATCGAAAATTAATTTTACAAATCCGTCCTTATTTCCTGCAGCACTTGCTTTACCTGAAGCAGTAAAAGGGAATTTACCCACCTTTATATCATAGCCTGCTTCTTTGGCATGCTTCTCGGTCATACCCACAGAGGCTACCTCGGGAACTGTGTAAGTACATCCCGGAATATTTGCATAATTCATTGGTTCGGGCGAATGGCCAGCGATTTTTTCGACACAGATTATTCCTTCTGCTGAAGCTACATGTGCCAGGGCAGGGCCTCCAACGATATCGCCAATGGCATAGATACCTTCCACATTTGTTCTGTAAAATTCGTCTACTTTAACTTTTCCGTTCTCGAGTTCGATACCCATTTCCTCGATACCTATGTTTTCGAGATTTGGTGTTATACCTACTGCCGACAAAACAATATCCGCCTCGGTTTCTTCTATACCCTTTTTGGTTTTTATTTTCACCTTACATTTCTTTCCAGAGGTATCGACCGATTCAACAGACGAATTGGTCATTACGGTCATTTTCCCCTTTTTAAAAGAACGTTCGAGGGCTTTTGATACTTCCTCGTCTTCAAGTGGAACGACATGGGGTAAAAATTCTACCAGTGTAACTTTTGTACCAATGGTATTATAGAAATAGGCAAACTCGCTACCAATTGCTCCTGAGCCCACAACTACCATACTTTCGGGTTGCTTTTCCAGGGTCATGGCCTTGCGATAGCCAATCACTTTTTTTCCATCGATAGGTAAGTTGGGTAGTTCGCGCGAACGGGCTCCGGTCGCAAGTATTATGTGTTTGGCTTTATATATGCTTGATTTTCCTTTATCATCGGTAACTTCAACGGTGCCTTTTTCCACTACTTTTCCAAGTCCCTGCAGATGCTCAACCTTGTTTTTCTTTAACAAAAACTGAATTCCTTTACTCATGCCACCAGCTACTTCACGACTGCGGCTAACCATTTTTGAGAAATCAGGCTTGGCACTTCCTTCAATGCTGATTCCATAATCCTGGGCATGTGAGAGGTATTCAAATACCTGTGCACTTTTTAGTAATGATTTGGTGGGGATACAGCCCCAGTTGAGGCAGATGC
>DNTK01000102.1 GCA_003508755.1 Bacteroidales bacterium
GGTGATATCGCGCATAAATTTAACAGAAGTACTGTAATCTTCCATAAGGGGAATAATGAGGTTATTTAAAGGAGCTACATCCGAAACAAGCTCTTGCTCAAAGGAGATGTTGTTGCGTGCTGCCAGAATCGTTGTGGCATGATCGCCCAGGTATCCGGAAACAATTACCTTATCACCGATATTAAATACTGGAGGTTCCCATAAATGACTGGCTTCTTCCATGCCTTTTCCAATGCCGGCTGTATTGATAAATAGCTTATCGCATTGTCCCTTTTTTACAACTTTTGTATCGCCGGTGATTATTTTCACATGTGCTTTCCTGGCTTCTTTGGCCATAGATGCAACAATCTGTTCGAGTATTTCTATTGGTAATCCTTCTTCAAGAATAAACCCTGCACTCAGGTACTGCGGAATGGCACCTCCAACAAGTAGGTCATTTACTGTTCCGCTTACTGCAAGCTTTCCAATATCACCGCCCGGAAAAATGATCGGGTCTATTACATAGGAATCGGTTGTAAAAGCTGTTTTTGAGGTCGTGTTCACCAGTGAGCAATCATCGAGTTTCGAAAGCTCACTGTTGTTAAAATGTTTTATAAACACCTGGTTAATTAAATCACGACTTAGTTTACCTCCGGCTCCATGGCCGATTAATATGGTGTCTTCAGGCATATCACTTTGTGTTTGAAAGTGGATTAAAGATAGAATTTTTTACAGGAGTGGGGTATACTTTTTACGTGAGTTTTATCACACTGATAACTAGACTTTACAATACCTGACAATGTATGCACAATTAATTACATTCTCTTGCTAAGTAGAGCAGTGAACAAAATCAGGCAAAAATAATGTTCAATATTTGCTTTGTGTTTCTAACTGCCCAACTCTTTAGGTAGTTTTATATAAAAGCGGGTTCCTTTTAACCGGTCCGAAATAAAACCAACTTGTCCCATTAAGTAGTTTTCACCTAAAAGCTTCATACTATAGGTGCCTAAGCCCCGGTTGGGTCCTTTGGTAGAAAAAGATCGTTGGAATATTTGCATTTGATGAGTTTCAGGAATATAGGCAGGATTGTGCACCCAGAAATTGAGTTCGTTATTGTTGTAATGGCATCCAATTGTTACCGTATCTTTCGTTTCCGATGCTTCCAGTGCATTTTTCAGCATGTTGCCCAGAATTCTTCTTAACAAGATGCCATCGGTAACAAAATCGGTGCCCTCAGCATTAGCTGCAATGGAAATTTTCTTACCTTTTGCTATTTCATGATGCCGTATTTGATTTACAACAGAATCAATGATGTCTGATGAAAGATTAAATCCGGGATTTACGGAAAGGTCTCCCGATTCGGCTCCACTTAGGTCCCGTTGGTTGGCAATGTCTTCGTTCAGATCCTTGTTGATATCGTCCAGGTATTCAATCATTTTTTTTATATTCTGAACATCTGTCTCCTGTTTCATTAGACTAATAAATCCCTGGATACTGCCGGTTTTATTTATTACATCATGGAAAAATATTCTTTCCAGGTTGCGGCGTCTTTTTTCATTGCTAATATCGACCAATGACAATAAATAGAGATCTTCATTGTTCCATTGAAAAGGGGTGGTGGTAACTTTAAACTCGTGGGCAAAAAGTTGATTATTCTTTTTTGTGGTAAGCCGGCATTCTGCAATAACGTTTTCATTATTACGCTGCGATTGAAGGATGCAATTTACCACACCACAAACGGAGCAGTTCTTGCTTGTTCCGCAGCCCCCAATTTCTCTGTTTGCATGAATACAGTACAATAATTCTCCTGGTCGGTGCCCAATGATTTCGTTTCTTTTTTCCAAATCAATAATTTCCAGTAATTTCTCATTGGCAAAGACTACCTGGCGGTATTTATTTAGTATGGCTCCGATAAATGGCAGCGAATTAAGCAGTATATCAATGTATTCAGCCTTTTTCAGAAATTTTAATTTATCTCTGAGTTTATCAATGGATTCTCTGTCTGCCGGTGCATATTCTGTCTTCATTCTACCAAAAACTGGAAAGTGTAATTTTACTTAAAAAAAGTAAAATATAATCGGAGTAATTTGTTAAAATAATTTTAAAAGGCGGTTCCTGAGAATTTTGGATAAACCCACTCAGGCAATCGAATAATTGCTTAGTAAATTTACTTTGGCAGTATGCAACGGGGCAGCTATATTTACTACAAAGCATGAACGAAAACATGTATGATTATTTGATAGCAGACTGTTATAGGAGAAACACTATTTCAATTGTGTTTTAAAAGCACCTCAGAAAATTGCAGCTCCGTACATGAAAGCCCTTGCACGGATTAAATTCCCAGTATATTAAGCCGCCCGGGTTGCTCCTTGATATGGTATTCGAAATCATGTTCGTACAACAAATCTTCGCCCAGCTCTTTCATTTCCTCATCACCTTTGGCATAATACCAATTGATTTTAATGTTGCTCTTGTTTCTTAAATTGTAGATGGCAGTTAGAATTTTTGCTACCATATGAGTGGAGCCGGTGTTCAGGTATTCGAAGTTAAATTCCACTTGGGTGGAATCTGCACATTCGTGCTTATATTCTTCGATAGACCATAAAATGGGGTAAAAAGCTTCCAGAACATTTTCCGGTAAGGAAGTGCCTCCCATATAGAGTGTGCCTGTTTCTGGTTCGAAATGTATTTCCGGATGGTCCTTGGTGCCCTTAATGTGCATCGATTTCATAGCCTCACGATTTTTCTTTCATCTCTTTCAATTAAAGTATACTTGTGCCCGGGCCTATAAGTTATGGTGAAGGCTGATAATATGACGAAACACTTCTGAGAGCTGATAAATGGATTAATTTATCTTGTGAGTATGGATTTTAGTCTGACTTGATTTGAACTCATGTAGGATTTATTCTTATTCCTGGAACTTGTAATAAGCTGCACAGGTGCCTTCGCTCGAAACCATGCAGGCACCAACCGGATTTTCAGGGGTGCATGTTTTTCTGAATAGCTTACAATCTGTAGGTTTGTTCATCCCCTTTAAGATAGAGCCGCAGAGGCAGGCCTTTGGTTCCGGCTTTTCCTTAATATCCAGCGGAATGCGAACTTCAGCATCGAATGCAGAAAATTCTTTTTTAAGCTTTAGTCCACTGCCTGGTATAGCTCCGATTCCCCTCCAGGAATCAATACAGGGTTCAAAGCAGGAGTCAACCATTTCCTGTGCTTTTACATTTCCCTCATAGGTAACTGCCCGGGCATATTGTATTTCAACAGATGGTTTGCGGTTTTCAATTTGCTCCACGAGCATCAGCACGGATTGTAAAATATCTACAGGCTCAAACCCCGATATGGCAACGGCGATATTATATTTTTCGACCAGTGGAAGATAGATTTTTGATCCGGCAATTGTGCTCACGTGGCCGGGACCAATATAGCCATCAATCTGAGTACCTTCTTCAATTAAGGCGCTCATGGCCGGCGGCATCAACTTGTGGGCCGACAACACCAAAAAATTTTTAAGCTCTTTCTTTTTCGCTTCCAGCACTGCCACGGCTGTCGAAGGGGTGGTGGTTTCGAATCCTATTCCCAGAAAGATCACAGTTTTTTCCGGATTTTCTTCTGCCAATTTAATCGATTCAAGCGTGGAATATACTATCCGCACATCGGCACCCCTTGCCTTTTCTTTTAACAAAGAAGTTTCTGTTCCGGGCACACGCATTAAATCGCCATAGGTGGTAATTATAGTATCGGCCTGTCTTGAGTATTCAATCGCTTTATCAATAAAACTGCGGTTGGTCACACAAACAGGACAACCTGGTCCTGATAAAAGTTCAACGGTTCCCGGAAGTAGATTATGAATTCCATATTTACGGATGGCCATGGTATGGCCACCGCATACTTCCATGATGCGGATCTTTTGTTTTGATCTGTTCTGAATCTCTTTTACAAGGGATTGGGCAATTTTTTTATCGCGGTATTCGTCGAGGTGTTTCATGAGAAGTGCGGTTCAGTGTATATATTATCTTTTAAAGATAGGAAATTCGTGTGTATATACTGATTAGTATAGGTATTTACTTCAAACAATGGTTTTTATTCCATCAAGCACCACTCAATCCCCTAAAGGGGAAGCTCTGCGCGCTATTCCCTTTAGGGAAGAAAAGGGGTGCGCTGCTGGAAGAAAACGATTCTGGTATAGTATGGATGTTTTTACTACGGATTATTATGTACTTTATTGAAACTAAAAAATGGAACCCACTTTTCAGCGGATTCCATTAGGTCTTAGCGATTGAGACGCATCGTTAAATCTCAATGTAGGCAATCATGTCCTCCGGATCTTCCTCAACCATATCGTTGAGCATTTCCAAAGTTTCTTTTGCCTCTTTTTCGTCGATTTTTTCCAAAGCAAAACCGGTGTGAACCAATACGTAATCTCCGATTTCTACTTTTTCGATGAGTTGAAGTCCAACATCTATGATGCTGCCTCCGATTGATGCTTGAGCGATGTCACCTTCGATTTTAACAATCTTAGCGGGTACACTTAAACACATAGAGTGAGCTTTTTAGCGGCTATAGCTAACTGTCCGAGTGCAATGCCTCCGTCGTTAACGGGCACCTGGCTGGACATGTACACCTGATAGCCTGTTTGCAGAAGTAAATCTAATAAATTTTCCGATAAGTATTTGTTCTGAAAGCTACCTCCACTCAAAACCACAGTGTTAATGCCTGTTTCGGAATGAATTTTTTTTACAGCTTCGAAAGTAACTGCAATTACGGAATTGTGAAATTTAGCACTAATAATGGGTGTTGATACATTGTTGTTCAAGTCGTTAACTATGCTTTTTATCGTATCTTTCCAGCTTATTGTACTGCTTAGTTTTATCGGATAGGTAGTTTTTACCTGCTGAGCAACGCTGTGTTCTAACAATATTGGGGCTTCTGCATGGTAGGTGGCGTGTGAACAGATACCAATCAGTGCCGAAACAGCATCAAAAAGTCGTCCGGCACTACACGATTCTGGTGTGTTAATTCCTTTTTCGAGTGCTAGTGTTATGAGGTTCAGTTTTTGCTGGTCTATATTTTTAAGAAATGCGATTTCTTTCGGCAACTGATGTTCAAATGAATGTTTTAGGTAGCCT
>DNTK01000089.1 GCA_003508755.1 Bacteroidales bacterium
AATTTTTAATCGCTCGGCAAGACCGAATGCAGAGATACCATAAATGATACCAAAATTAGCTGTTTTCGCCTGGGAACGCATTTCACGTGAAACCTCTTCTTCTTTCACCTTGAATACTTTCGCAGCGGTTGAACGGTGTATGTCTGCCTCGTTTTTAAAAGCTTCTACCATCTGCTCATCCTGGCTTAAATGGGCCATGAGCCTTAATTCAATTTGCGAATAATCAGCTGCCAGCAAGGTGTGATCTGAATCTGATGGGATGAATGACTTTCTTATTTCCCGACCACGTTCTTCTCTTATTGGTATGTTTTGCAGGTTAGGATTTACCGAACTTAATCGTCCTGTGGCAGCAATGGTCTGATTAAACGATGTATGTATTTTGCCGGTGCTTTGCTCAATTAACTTAGGCAGGGCCGAAACATATGTCGATTGCAGCTTTGTTAACGAACGGTATTCAAGTATTAAGGAAACTATGGGGTGCTTATCGATGAGCTTCTGCAATACATCTTCGCCTGTGCTGTATTGCTTGGTTTTAGTCATGCGCACCTTATCGGTTATTTTTAGCTTTTCGAATAGAATAACTCCAAGCTGCTTGGGTGAGGCAATATTGAATTCTTCTCCAGAGTGTTTGTATATCTGTTCTTTAATACTTTCTATCTCGCTTAACAATTTAGTGTTGAATAGGTTAAGTGCTTTTGTGTCAAGCTTAAAGCCAGCTTGTTCCATGTGGAACAAGACTTCTAACAGGGGCATTTCAATTGTTTTTGCCAATTCATCCAGCTTATTCTCGTTTAGTTTTGGTGCAAGCTTTTTATATAGCTGGAGTGTTAAATCGGCATCTTCACAAGCATAATCTTTCACTTTTTCGGGTTTGAGTGTTTTCATCGAAAGCTGGTTCTTTCCCTTTTTTCCAATCAATTCCTCAATAGAAATCATCTTATAATTCAGTTCATCATAAACCACATCATCCAGCTTGTGACGCGAATCAGGTTTTAATAGATAATGAGCTACCATTGTATCGAAAAATGGATCAGAAAACTGAGCCCCATATTTCGCCAGGAAATGCAGATCGAATTTTAAATTGTGTCCTACTTTTAGCAGCTCCTTGCTTTCCCAAACCGGAGCTAATGTTTGCACCATTTCTTCAGCAATCTTTTTGTCTGAAAGGGCTATATAGAATGCCTCTTTTGGTTTTATCGCTAAAGCGATTCCTATTAATTCATCAGAAAAGGGATTTAAGCCCGATGTCTCCGTATCGAAACAAACAGCACTAGCTTTCAGGATACCGGGTAAAATCTTTTCGGCCTCTTCCTTAGTGGTGATGAGCTCATAACTGACAAGATCCGCTGAAAAACAATTTGCCGGAGTATCCTCAGATGTTAAGCTCTCCTGAACTTCCGGCGTGCCAAAAAGGCTTGCCTGGACAGGTTCTTTTGATGCAGGTTCCCCTAAAATCCTTTTCTTCAGGGTTCTAAAGTCGAGCTGATCAAAAAGTTGACCCAGTTTTTCCTTATGAGGATCTCTGCGCTTAAATTCTTCAATTTTTACTTTAATTGGTACGTCTATATCTATGGTAACCAGTTTTTTTGATAGTTCAATTTGCTCTTTAAAATTTTCAAGATTTTCCTTCTGTTTTCCCTTTAATTCATGGGTTGAATCCAATAGGTTTTCAACGGTTTTGTACTGTGACAGAAGTTTTTTGGCTGTTTTCTCTCCAATGCCGGGCGCGCCAGGAATGTTGTCAGAGCTATCGCCCCAGAGAGCCAGAAGATCGATTACCTGAAGTGGAGAAGTAACACTATATTTTTCTTTTATTTCGTCGATTCCCAGAATTTCTTTTTCTCCACCACTCCTTCCAGGTTTATACATAAATACGTTTTCATCCACCAGTTGGCCATAGTCTTTATCCGGTGTCATCATATATACCGTAAATCCCTCTTTTCCTGCACGTTTCGATAATGTTCCAATAACATCATCGGCCTCAAAGCCATTTTCTTCCACGATTGGTATGTTGTAAGCCTCAATAATTTCTTTAATAATAGGTACCGAACGCTTGATATCCTCCGGAGTAACCTGTCGGTTGGCTTTATACTCAGGGTACATCTCGTGTCGAAAGGTTGGTGAGGGAGGATCGAAGGCTACCGCAATGTGTGTGGGATTCTCGTTTCTTAGAATTTCATCGAGTGTGTTCACAAAACCAAATATAGCCGAAGTATTATTTCCCTCCTTATCAGTGATTGGTCGGTTTATAAAAGCATAATATGCTCTGAAGATTAATGCATACGCGTCTAGCAAAAACAACTTTTTTGTTTCGTTCATAAGATAATATTCTGTTGGTGGAGGAAAATTACATAAAAAAAGCCGGACTGCTTCATATTTTAGCGTCCGGCTTTTTGGTTAATTTGAGATATCTTTAGTTAATCGCATGCACATGTACTGATGCATTCAATTAAAGTATTTAACCGATCATGTTTGAGTGAATAAAATGTATTCTTGCCCTCTCGTTTAGCCACCAACACATCTTTGTCGCGTAAAATACCCAAATGATGTGATGCTGTGGACTGTTCTATGTTAAGTGCTTCGTGTATCTGCGTGACTGTTAGGCGTTTACCTGCTTCAAGTTGATTTAATATAGCAATACGCAAGGGATGCGAGATGGCCTTTAGCATGGTGGCAGCCTTTTCTAATTGCTCGATTGTAAAATCGTTAATAATCATATCAAATTTATTTATGCAAATATATAAATATTTTCAATATGTAATATCTACATAGGTAAATGAGTTAGATCATATTTCCCACCAGTTGTTGTGTGAGCGTATTAATTGTACCCAAATGTTTGTGAATAATTCATGCTCCAAATGAAGGGATCAAAAAAGAATAGATATCTTTACAACCCATGCGATAACAATACGATGAAGGCAACTGAAAAAATAAAATCGGTTATTAAAGCTGACCTGCAGGAATTCAACCAAAACTTTGGTAAAACCATGAAAAGCAATGTTCCCTTATTGAACATTGTAACCAAATATTTACTGCGGCGAAAAGGCAAGCAAATTCGTCCCATTTTAGTGTTTCTATCGGCCAAAACTATTGCCGCTCCGAACGATGCTACACACGTGGCAGCTTCGTTAATAGAACTTTTGCATACAGCCACATTGGTGCACGATGATGTAGTTGATGATGCCATGGAGCGCCGTGGTTTTTTATCGATCAATGCCTTGTGGCGATCGAAAATAGCTGTGCTTTTAGGTGATTTTCTCTTAGCAAAAGGACTCCTGCTATCGGTAGAGCATAAGCAATATGAGTTGTTGGAGATAGTCTCGGAAGCGGTTAAAGAAATGAGCGAGGGTGAATTGCTGCAAATTCAAAAAACCAGAAAACTAAATATTACTGAAGAAGAATATTTTAATATTATCACAAAAAAAACAGCCACACTGCTAGCCGCTTGCACAGCCAGTGGCGCCCGATCTGTAAGCGAAGATCACTCGGTTGTTGAAAAAATGAAACAGCTTGGACTCAACCTGGGTATTGCTTTTCAGATCAAGGACGATTTGTTCGATTACGAAACTTCTGCTGTTATAGGCAAGCCAAAAGGGAACGATATAAAGGAAAAGAAACTAACACTGCCACTAATTGCTGCACTTGAGAATGCCCCAGGAAAGGAACGGAAAGAGATTATTAGAATGATTAATAAAAAATCCTCTAAAAGAAATACTTACGACACTATATTTAAATTTGCACATAAATACAATGGTGTGCAATATGCCCAGGATAAAATGCATTTTTATAAGCAAAGCGCACTTGATGTTTTGGCAGACTTTCCTGAAAGTGAGGCCAAAAAATCGCTGGCCGATTTAATCAATTATATTGTTTCGAGAAAAAAATAAGGGGGTATGCTCCTCCTAATGTTAGTTTTCAGACAATCTTTTTAAGATCTTTTCTGCCACCTTTTTAGGTACAACATTAGAAATATCTTCCACTGTTTTTGTTTTTATCGAATCTACCGAACCAAACTCCTTAATTAATTTTTCGATGGTTTTAGGTCCCACGCCCTCGATGCTTTCAAGGATAGTTTTTGTCATAATTTTTGACCGAATATTTCGGTGAAAGGTAATTCCGAACCGATGTGCTTCGTTTCTTAAATGTTGAATAATTTTTAATGAACTAGAATTCTTGTTTAAATAAAGAGGGATGGAGTCACCCGGGAAATATAATTCCTCCAGTTTTTTAGCAATTCCTAAAATGGCAATTTTCCCATAAATACCTAGTTTTTTTAAACTCTTTACGGCAGCACTTAATTGCCCTTTACCCCCATCGATTACAATTAACTGCGGTAGGTTTCTCTTTTCTTCTATTAACCGTCGGTACCTTCGATACACCACTTCTTCCATTGAAGCAAAATCGTTGGCCCCTTCAACCGTTTTAATATGAAAATGTCGGTATTCCTTTGTTGCTGGTTTGCCATTTTTGAATACCACGCAAGCAGCAACCGGTGAGGTTCCCTGAATGTTGCTGTTATCGAAGCACTCGATATGAAAGGGAACTTCTTTTAGTCGCAAATCGGTTTTTAATTGAACCAGTTTTGCTGGAGGTTTCCTAAACCTTTCTGAGATATCGTTCTTTTTCTTTTCTACATGCAAAGCAAACTGAATGGCATTCCGCTCCGATAATTCCATTAGTTTTTTTTTGTCGCCAATTTTAGGGATAGTAAAACTAATCCCTGGTAATTCAGGTAAATCAAACGGAACATAAACCACCTGTGAGGAGCTGCTAACTTTTTCACGTATGTCAAGAATGGCATAAGCCAATAAATCTTCCCTGGTTTCGTCAAGTTTTTTTGTTATCTCAACCGTGTGTGATTGAACAATGGCTCCATTTATTATTTTAAGGAAATTAATATATGCATTGTTTTTTCGCTCATAAAAGTTAAACACATCCACATTGTTGATCTTGGGATTTACAATGGTAGATTTACTTTTGTATTTCTGTAACAGTTCGTGTTTTTGTTTAATAAGTTCCGCCTCTTCGAATTGGTGCCTTTCAGCACACTCAAGCATGAGTTCCTTCAGGTATTCCTGAACTTGCTGGATATTTCCTTTTAAAATTTTCCTTACCTGGTTAATGGTTTGTCTGTAATCTTCTTCGGTTTGTTTGTTTTCACATGGACCCAAACAATTTCCAATATGGTATTCCAGACACACTTTGAATTTTTTGTTGAGAATGTTTTCTTCCGTTAGTTTGTAAGTACAAGTTCGAATCTGGTATATTTGCCGCACCAGGTTAATTAAGGTTCTTACCATAACAGCCGAGGTGTAGGGTCCGAAATATTCAGAACCGTCGTTTACTCTGTTGCGCGTTGAGAATACTCTTGGAAATTCTTCGTTCTTTATACAAATCCAGGGAAATGTTTTGTCATCCTTAAGCAACACATTGTATTTTGGTTGGTATTGCTTGATTAAATTGTTCTCTAACAACAAGGCATCGGTTTCGGTTTCTACAACAATGTGTTTGATGTCATATACCTGACCAGCGAGCTTTTTTGTTTTGAATGATTCATGCTTTTGACTGGTGAAATAGGAAGCTACCCTGCTCTTAAGGTTTTTTGCTTTACCAACATAAAGGATGTTCCCGTGTTTATCATAGAATTGGTAAACCCCGGGTTGATTAGGTAAAATGCTGACAATGTGTTTTACATCTAACATTGTTTGAAGTAAATATTTGGTTCCACGTGGAACAAATGGGTGTTTATCGACCCAGATGTACTAATAAAACATTAATGTCGGCGGGCGAAACACCAGGTATTCGGCTTGCTTGCCCTATGGTAGTAGGGTTTATTTTGCTTAGTTTTTGTCTTGCTTCAGTGGAAATCGATTTGAGTGTTTCAAACGGAGTTTTGTTTGGTATGCGAATGTCCTCCAGTCGCGAAATTTTTTCTGCAAGTAGTTTTTCTCTTTCTATGTATCCAGAGTATTTTATGTGGATCTCGGTAGATTCACATAAATCAGTGAAATCTAAATCAGGTTGGTGTTCGAATTTTTCTTCCAGCTTTACGTTGTTGATAAAATCCTCCAGGTTTATTTGCGGGCGCTTAATGATTTCAAATGATTTAATTTGTTGTTTTAACGGCGAAGTGTTATTCGTGGTTAAATATGTGTTCGCCTCATTAGGGTTTACACTGGTTCTTTTTAAGAAAGAAACGAACCTGTCTCTCGCTGCAATTTTAGCTTCAAGTTGAATTAATCTTTTATCGCTGGCAAGACCAATTTGGTGGCCTTTGGGAGTGAGACGTTCATCAGCGTTGTCTTGTCTGAGGAGTATTCTGTGCTCCGCTCTGGAAGTAAACATTCGGTAAGGTTCGTCGACCCCTTTTGTGACCAAATCATCGATGAGTACTCCTATATAAGACTCTTCTCTTCCCAGTGTAAATTCCTCCATTTTTTGAACTGAAAGTGCTGCATTCACACCAGCTATTAATCCCTGTCCTCCTGCTTCCTCATAACCTGTAGTTCCATTAATTTGCCCAGCAAAATAGAGGTTAGGTATCTTTTTGGTTTCTAATGTGTGTTTCAACTGAGTGGGTGGATAATAATCATATTCGATGGCATACCCAGGGCGATGTATCACTACATTTTCAAATCCAGGAATGTTTCTCAAGGCCTTATATTGAACATCCCAAGGTAGACTTGAAGAAAACCCATTCAGGTACATTTCGTAGGTGTCGGCTCCCTCCGGTTCAAGAAATAATTGGTGCCTTGTTTTGTCAGAAAAGGTGACAATCTTATCCTCAATACTTGGACAATAACGTGGTCCCACTCCATCAATTGATCCATTAAAAAGAGGACTGGCATGAAATCCAGTTTGCAAGATGTCATGTACATCGGTATTGGTATAAGTAATGTAGCAGGAATGATTGGTGGTGATTCTTTTGTGTAAAAAAGAAAAATTTCCCCCTTCATTATCTCCTTTTTGTTCTTCCATTTTCGAAAAGTTCACACTTCTCCCATCAATACGAGCCGGAGTACCTGTCTTCATTCGGCCCACTTCAAAACCAAATTCCTTAAGTTGTTTTGAGATACCGACAGAGGAAGGTTCTGAAATACGTCCTCCACCAAAATTTTTGTCACCAATATGAATCAGGCCATTCTCGAATGTGCCATTTGTAAGTATTACTTTTTTAGCATAAAACGGTACACCTATTTTTGTATTTACACCAATTACGTTATCTCCCTCAAGAATTAGGCTAGTAACAGCATCCTGCCAAAGTTGGATGTTTTCATTACCCTCTAGAGCTTTCCGCCATTCATGAACAAATTGAAAACGATCAGATTGTGCACGAGGACTCCACATAGCCGGTCCTTTACTTTTATTCAGCATGCGAAACTGTAACATGGTCTTATCAGTAATAATTCCCATCATTCCGCCGAGTGCATCAATTTCACGAACAATTTGTCCTTTTGCCACTCCACCCACAGCAGGATTACAAGACATCTGCGCAATCTTAGTCATGTCTAAAGTTATTAGTAGCACCTTGCAACCTAATCGACCAGCAACAAATGCTGCCTCACAACCAGCGTGACCAGCTCCTACCACAATTACATCGTAACTGAATTTCATAGAAAAATGTTTTTGTAAAATTATTTATAATTTTTCTAAATAAGACAGATATTTGTCTTCAAGGTGACGCATTTCTTTTTTTTGTGTTTCATTTCCATCTAGATGACCGCATAAGTGCATGATACCGTGGATAATAACACGATACACTTCGGTAATATAATCTAAAGCCAGTTTATTACTATTTGATTTAATAGTATCCGGTGAGATAAAAATATCGCCATTAATTATGTTAACAAAACACTCGTCGAATGTAATAATGTCTGTATAATAATCGTGATTGAGGTGTAAACGATTAATTTCGAGAATTTCTTCCTCTCCAACAAAGTGATAATAAATAGTTCCGCAATCCTTTTCTTCCTTGCCTAAAACAAGAAAAATCCATTCCTGGATTTTTTTCTCGTTAAATACTTTATAAGATTCGGAAGAATATTCAAACTCTATAGTCACATTATTTTAGCTTAAATTCGAGCTCCACAATAGCTCCTTCATTTTCAAACTTAATTTTGTCCGAGAGTTTCTCCATTAGAAAGATGCCGCGTCCATTAACATTCTCAATATTTTCAGGGGCTGTAGGATCAGGTATATTCTGGTAGTCGAAACCAGGACCTTTATCTTGAACACGAATGCGCAGAAAATCATTCTCAATCGTGAAAACTAAATCTACAGTTTTGCTTTCATCTAACTTATTACCATGAAGTATAGCATTATTAGCTGCCTCAAGCGCAGCAATCAGAATGTTTCCATATTGATCTTCACCAATAGAAAACTCAGAAGAAATCTCATCTATTACTTTTTCAATCTTTCTTAAGTTATCTATCTTAGAAGCTATACTAAGTTTCTTTTCCATCTATTAGTACTTTAAATCTACAGTTGTTATACTGTATTACAAGGATTTTAGTTTCCTAATTACATTGCAATTTACGATTATTTCTATAAAAGTGTATTTTTTAATTATGATTTATAAGGATTTATTGACTAATTACTAATCCATTCTTCGGGATTTAGCTTATCAAAACCTTTCCATATTTCTAAATGCAGCACTGAATTGTCATTTATCTTATCTTTCGCCACATATCCAATAACATCTTTTGTTTTAACGCTTTCACCAACATTTACCCTGACATTTTTAAGGTTGTGGTAGATGGTGTAATAATGACCATGCCGAATTATAACTGTGTAATTCGAACCTTTAATTGAGGCAATCTTAGTGACTTGTCCATCGAAAATTGTCCGGACTGCAGAGTTATCTATTGTAGAAATATCTACACCGTTGTTGCGTACTTTCACTCCACGAATTACAGGATGGAAATGCTCGCCAAATTTTTCTGTAATAATGCCCTGACGGGTAGGCCATGGTAATTTTCCTTTGTTTCTGGAAAAATCATCGGAAACTAATTGTTGTTCAGGCGTTAATGCAGCAAAAGAGTGCTTCTTTGCCTCTTCGCGAATAATGGCCTCAATGGTTTTTGAAAGTTCTTCTTCCATTTTAATCTTATCATCCAAATCTCTTTTGAGCTTTTTTTCTTCTGATTTTAAACTTGATAGGGCATTCTCACGGCGCTTCTGTTCATTCCTTAAATTATTTCTTTCAGCTTTTGTTTTTAATAAAGCATCTCCTATCTCTAATTTATTCCCTTCAAGCTCAGAGATTTCGTAATTAATACGACGTTCTATTCCTTGGATTAATTCCACCTTTTTGTTTCGAGCAACATTAAGTTGCTCAAGGTATTTCTTACGGAGGTAAAATTGATTAAGGCTTTCTGAAGCCAATAAATAGATGGCTTTACTATAGTAATTATGGTTTTTATAGGAATAGCGTAAAATATCTGCGTATAGCCTTTTTTGCCGCTCTAATTCTTCTTGCAATTGATCTATAGTTAACTGACGATCTGCAATCTTGCGTTCAATGATGGTGATTTCGTTACTGTAATTGTTTATCAACAGTTGTCTATCTGAAATTTTCTTGTTGAGTAACTTAATTGATTGTACTGTTGTTCCCTTCTGCTCTCTCGTATTTTTAATTAGCTTGTTGGTGAGGGTAATATCTTTCAGGATTTTATCGCGTTGTTCAAGTAACTCCTCCTTTGTTTGTGCATAGGTGACCTGCAGCACAAACAGAAAAATCACAGTCCACAATAAAGCTCTAATCATTGCAATTGTTTGATTTAGCCTCTTCAATTTTTTCTGAAAGTTTCGTGGTTAATTCGTTGTCGTATTTAATAGCCTCTTCCCAGGCTTCTACTGCATCTGAACATCTTCCGAGTGCAAACATAATATCACCGTAATGATCCAGAACTTCGGCATTGTTATAAGCACCATTTTTTATAGCAGCCTCTACATACTTCAGAGCATCTTTATATTTTCCTTGCTTAAATAAAATCCAGCCATACGTGTCAAGATAAGTCGCGTTATTAGGCTCTTTTTTAATGGTAAGTCTGCTTAGTTCTTCGGCCCTTTCTAATTGAATTCCTCGTACCGATAAATAGTAACTGTAATTATTACGAATAAGCAGGTTGCCAGGGTCAATTATTAATATTTCTTCATAAATACTATCACTTATGGCAATTGAATCAACAGCCCTGTATGCATCTGCCAATAAATTTAAATATTGAATCTTTTGTTCTCTTTCAAGCGGTTTTATCGCTCTTCCTGCAGCTTCATACTTCAGTATTGAATCGTATTCCTCTAACATGTATAACGAATAGCCACCGAATATATAGAGGTTTATTTCATCTGGAAACTTTTTCAAAGCATCCGAATAAATATTTTTAACTTTATCGTGTTTGGTTGTAAAATTCGCAATCATCACATACTGCTCCCAGATAATATAATTTTTCGAGCCGTTATTGATTGCTTTTTCTAATTCAAGCAAGGCAAGGTCATATTTCTGCGCCTGTAAATAATATTCGGCTCCCAGCGCATTGGCCCTTGGATCACTGTAATTATCTTCCAATACCTTCTGTAAGGGAATAATAAAAGATGAATCGGATACGATCTGGTTTTTATCGTACATGTAATTGTATAAAATGCCGATTTTGTCTTCGATAGAAATATCTGTGGAAGCAAAGCCTCTCTTGTAATAATACAAGGCCGAATCCTTCAAACCCTGCTTGAGATAAAAGTCTCCATACGACAAATTAGCTAACCCATTATCTGGTTCAATTCTAAGGAGCTCCTTGTATACCTCACTCGATCGTTCATATTGATTAATTTCTGAAAGGTATTCTGCAAGCATGCCATAGTTTTCAAACTGATCAGGAAAGAGCAAGATAAGATTTTCAAGTTCATAAATAGCAGAATCCGGTTGATTCATACCCGCATAGTTTCTGTGTTTAATAAGGTATAATTCGCGACTGCCGGCGTATTTCTCTTCGAGCTTTTTTGTAAGGGCCATTGATTTATCATACTCTTTATTAGAGCTGTAAAACAATGCAAGATTATATTCATACTCTGGCTTATTAGAAACATTAACCAGTTTCTCATAAAAATAGATTAGGCTATCAAGGTTTTTTTCATACTGATAGATATTTGCTAAATGCAAAATATACCAACTGTTCGTATCTTCTAACTCATAAGCTATTTGTGCATAGCTTTTAGCTTTTGGGATATCGTTAAATGTTAAATAAATATTACTTATTTGGTAATAGGGTGCAGACTTTTCAGGAGAGGCATTCATACAAAATTTGTATAATTGTAGGGCCTTTCTAAGACTGCCAAAATCGCCATTGTAATTACCTATGAGGGCATATTTGGTGGCTTCGGTAAAGGCGCTGTAAAATTCGGCCTCAGTTAGGTTCGTGCCCCTTTTTGGAATATCCTGAGATGTTTTACACGCTGCTACAAACGCAATTAGTATGAAAATATATTTAAGCTTTTGCATATTCTGAATAATCTCCTAAGAATACACTACCATCAAGTCCTTCCACCACACAATGATGACCTATGATACTGTTCGTTATAGTTGAATCTTTAATTATAGCGCCTGGGTAAATGATGGAGTTTTCAATCTTCGAGTTAATTATATGTACATCTTCACCAATACTGACATGTTTTCCAATTTTGGTATTATCAACTTTGGCCGAGTTTGCAACGTATATCGTTTTTTCGGGAAATTCTATTTCGAGAATACGTCCGTGTGTTGCTAGTAACTCTTGCTTGTTTCCACAATCTAACCATTCATTTAGCGCGGCACATTTAAGTTTATCTCCGTTATCTTTTAACGATTCGAGGCAATTTGTAAGTTGATATTCATTGTTTTCCCGGGCATCATTCTCAATCAGAAGGTCGAGTTCTTTTCTTAGCTTCTGTGCCTCTTTAAAATAATACAAACCTACTATTGCATTGTTAGAGACAAGCTCTTTGGGTTTTTCGATAAAATCAGTTATTATGTTATCGGCGTCCGTCTTTACAACACCATATTTTTCGGGCTCATCGACATTCATAGTCCAAATAATACCATCCACATTTTTATCGATGGCAATACTTCCCTTAAATATAGTATCAGCAAATACAACAAAAACTTCATCCTGTAATGCTTTTCTTGCGCAGTATAGGGCATGACCTGTTCCCAGTGCCTCTAATTGATAATGAATGTGTCCGGTGGCACCAATTTTTTCAGCTGTATCAATCAACATCTTTTCTATATGCTCGCCAAAATTGCCGATTATAAAGTGAACCTCATCCACAGGTGTATCAGATGATTGCTTAATTTCATCCACAATCCATTCGATCATAGATTTACCTGCGATCTTCATTAATGGCTTGGGTAATGTAAGCGTATGTGGTCGTAATCTGGTTCCACGACCAGCCATTGGTATTACTACTTTCATTTTATTTATCTATCATTTTAATGTCCTGTATGGCCAAATCCTCCAGAACCTCGTTCTGAATCGTTAAGAATTTCAACATCTTCCCATCTAGCGGTCTCATGCCTTGCGATCACCATTTGTGCGACTCTTTCGCCATCCTTAATAACAAATTTTTCATTTGAAAGGTTAATCAATATCACGCCAACCTCTCCACGATAATCTGCATCGATAGTACCAGGCGTATTCAATACAGTCACTCCTTTTTTAAACGCCAATCCGCTGCGAGGTCGAACCTGTGCTTCATAACCTACTGGTAGTTCAATGTATAAGCCGGTTTTTACAAGTACGCGTTCTAAGGGTTTTAGCACAATATCTTCAGTTATATTGGCCCGCAAATCCATTCCAGCAGCATGGGAAGTTTCATATTTCGGAAGTTCATGCTTCGATTGATTAACTATTCTAACTTTCATTTTATAAAGCGTTTTGGGATAATCTTTTCTTTCCAGGCTACAAAAATAACAAATAAAAGCACCAATAAACCTCTAAAAATAAAATCTATAAATACATTCTCCGTTTGCAGGAAGTGAGCTACAATATAGATTAAA
Source organism: Bacteroidales bacterium (assembly GCA_003508755.1). Classification (GTDB taxonomy): domain Bacteria; phylum Bacteroidota; class Bacteroidia; order Bacteroidales; family UBA10428; genus UBA10428. The sequence goes on from DNTK01000089.1 coordinate 13,028, forward strand.
ATTGAAAATATAAGGTAACTGGCAATACGGATGACATAATATTCTACTGCATAGTATTTCCTGCTCAGTATATAGGAAAGAATTACCATCGATATCGCAGAGATTAAATGTGCAATTGCCGAAGCTTTATAACCGTGTACCGGAACAAAAACAAAGTTAATTACTACGGTTATTGTGGCACCAACCAACATAATAATAAGCGCATAAAAGGTCATGTTCGTAAGCTTGTACCACACCGATAAATTAAATAATATACCTGAGAATACATATGCCAAAACAATATATGGAACCACAAAAAGACCCTCCCGAAAGTTGGCTCCAATGAAATATTGAAATATGTCGAGAAAAAGTAATATTATAAGTCCCATAAACAAAACCACACCAACAAATATATTCATCAATGCAGCATATTGTCTCTTAGAATCCTTTTCTTTTGATTTATTGAAAAAATAAGGCTCTGCTGCATATCGGAACATTTGAATAAAAATTAAAAGCAAACCACCAATTTTATAGTTTGCTCCGTAGATCCCTAAATCTATTAAGGCCTGTTTCCCTTGCACAATATGTTTATAGACCATTCGATCGAGTGTTTCGTTAATAACCCCGGCCAAACCACTAACCATAAGAGGTAAGCCATAAATCAATAAGGGCCTTACTAAATTTTTATCAAATGCTTTTAAACTGTAACCTTTAAGTTCCGGAAGAAGCAAAAAGAGTACGACACTGCTGGCGATTAAGTTTGATATGAAAATAAATCTGGAGCTTATAATACCTTCTGCATTTAAGATGAATGATGTTGAACCCGTTACAGCAGGAAAAATATTATATATACCCAGCAACAGAATGATATTAATGCTCACCTGAATTATTTTGAGTATAGCAAATTTTCGAGGCCTGTTTTCAATTCTTAACTTGGCAAATGGAATTGCGCTTAAAGTTTCCACCGATAATATCAATGCTAGTAATCGAATAAAGTAACTTTCGCCAGAATATTTTAATGCATCTGCTATAGGTTGTGTAAAAATTAGAATACTTCCCAAAAAAATAATTGTTGTGGTAAACATCAGCGTCTGAATACTGCTAAAAACACGATTCCTGTCTTTAATTTTTGTAGCATACCGAAAATATGTAGTCTCCATTCCATAGGTTAATACAACCATTAGAAAGGCTATATAGGCATATAGTTCAGTGACTTTACCATATTCGGAAATATAATCGTTGAAAAGTGTGTTTGTAAAATATACGGTTAGAAGAATATAATTCAGAAACCTCGGTAGCATGGTTCCAAGACCGTATATCAGGGTCTGTCCGGCAAGCTGCTTAAATTCTTTCAAGTAAAATTGTTTTATACATTTAACACAATTGTTAATTTTGACACAAAATCATCTACTATGGTACGTCGTTACACATTTATTATTGCGCTATTAATATCTGTTGCTGCAGCAGCACAAACCCAATATCCTGTTGTGGTCATGGAAACAACCATGGGGACATTAAAAATTGAACTATACGACAATACTTTTCGCCACAGCGATAATTTCGTAAAATTAGTAAATGAAGGTTATTATAATGGTCTTTTGTTTCATAGAGTTATCAATAATTTTATGATACAAACCGGCGATAACCTCTCTAAAGATGCTGCTCCGGGCACTCCTTTGGGGACAGGAGGAAAAAGCTACACCCTGGAGGCTGAATTTTATCCAGAATATTACCATAAAAAAGGTGCTGTAGCCGCAGCACGTCAAAGCGATCAGATTAACCCCCAAAAGCGGTCTTCCGGCTCACAGTTTTACATCGTTCAGGGTCAGCCAATCAACAAAGCTACTCAGCAAATGATGGTGCAGAAGAATATGCATCCACCATTTACAGAGGAGCAATCTAACCTATATGCCACAATGGGTGGTACTCCTCATCTCGATTATGCGTATACAGTATTTGGACAGGTAATTGAAGGAATGGACGTAATTGATAAAATTGCAGCTGTACAGACAGATGAAAGAAACAGGCCATTGAATGATGTAAAAATTATTAAAATGTATACAGTAAAATAAGATGGGCATGAAAGAGAAAATAGACAGGCTATTAAATGAAATTAATTCTTTCGAAATAGCAAGTGCTGAGCAGTTAGAAGATTTTCGCTTAAAATATCTGAGTAAAAAAGGTGCGGTAAGTAATCTTTTCACAGATTTCAAAACTGTTGCTCCTGAACAGAAAAAGGAATTTGGCCAGCTAATTAACCGGGTGAAACAAGCTGCCCAAGGAAAATACAATACCGTTAAGGAATCCATTGCTATTTCTTCCTTAAGCTTCAATGATGCGGAAGACTACACAAAAACATCGGAACCTTTAAATACAGGAAGCCGACATCCAATTTCTACCGTACGGCAGGAGATTGTTGATATTTTTTCACGATTAGGATTTACAGTTGCCGAAGGTCCTGAAATTGAAGATGACTGGCATGTATTTTCGGGGCTGAATTTCCCTGAAGAGCATCCGGCCAGAGATATGCAGGATACTTTTTTTATTGAAAAAGACCCGGATGTTTTATTACGAACACATACATCTTCGGTACAAGTGCGCGTAATGGAAAATAACCAACCACCTATCCGCCAGATATTTCCGGGTAGAGTATTCCGTAACGAAGCCATCAGTGCCCGATCGCATTGTATTTTTCATCAGATTGAAGGTTTGTACATTGATACTGAAGTGTCTTTTGCAGACCTAAAACAGACGCTCCTGCTATTTGCAAAAGAATTTTTTGGTTCTGATACTAAAATCCGTTTGCGACCGTCATTTTTCCCTTTTACTGAACCCTCCGCGGAAATGGATGTATCTTGTTCCATATGTGGTGGAAAGGGTTGTGCGGTTTGCAAATACACCGGATTCTTAGAAATTCTGGGTTGTGGGATGGTAGATCCCAATGTATTAGAAGCTTCTCAGATAAACAGTGAGAAATATACAGGTTTTGCGTTTGGTATGGGAATAGAGCGAATTGCTATGTTAAAATACCAGATTAAGGATATTCGCTATTTCTTTGAGAACGATATCAGATTCCTCAAGCAGTTTAGTACGTTTTAGTGATTGGTTTTAAGATAATACACTGTGGTATAAGATCAACCCATCTATTATGTTTCTTTTGTATGCGTGCAAGCTCTTAGAATAATGATTGTTCCTTTCCGAAATGATTTTTACCTAGGTGTTTATATGCATGCTCAGTAACTTCTCGTCCCCTGGGAGTTCGTTTTAAAAATCCCTCTTTGATAAGAAAAGGTTCATACACATCTTCGATAGTACCAGGATCCTCACCAATTGCTGTTCCGATAGTATTTAATCCTACGGGTCCCCCATTAAATTTATCAATAATAACGTTAAGAATTTTGTTATCCATCTCATCTAAACCAAGGTTATCGATATTCATCGATTCCAGGGCATACTTAGCAATTTTCTTCTCAATAAAACCATCACTTTTAACTTGAGCAAAATCGCGTACTCTTCGTAACAATGCATTAGCAATGCGAGGGGTACCGCGAGAACGACGGGCAATTTCCGAAGCTGCATTGCCATCGATAGGAACATCGAGAATACGTGCCGATCGCTGAACAATATTGGAAAGTATTGCGGAATCGTAGTATTCCAAATGAGCTTTAATACCAAATCGGGATCGCAATGGGCTGGTAAGTAATCCTGCACGTGTTGTAGCACCAATGAGTGTAAAATTATTTAACGTTAGCTGTATACTGCGGGCGTTGGGTCCCTTATCGATCATGATATCAATTTTAAAATCTTCCATCGCAGAATACAAAAACTCTTCTACCACGGGACTTAGACGGTGTATTTCGTCTATAAACAGAATATCTTTATCTTCTAAATTGGTGAGTATTCCAGCTAAGTCACCCGCCTTCTCCAGAACAGGACCTGAAGTAATTTTTATGTTAGAATCCAACTCGTTTGATATGATATTGGCCAAAGAAGTTTTACCCAATCCAGGAGGACCAGAAAGCAAAACATGATCAAGTGCTTCTTCGCGCATTAAGGCAGCCTTTACAAAAATATCAAGGTTTTCTGTTACGTTAGGTTGACCTCTGAATTCAGAAAAACTTTTAGGACGAATAATATTATCTTTCTCGAAATTTTCTCTGATTTGTTCCTGCCTAATATCAAACTCTTCTTTCATCATCGCTAGTCTATTATTGTAGATGCTTCCGTGGGAAAATCAATCCGTATTCCATTGATTCGGTATTCCTGATTATTCTTGTAACTAATGGTTATAATTAATTCGCCAAATTCATTGAACTTTTTCCAATGCTTTTCACGAATACCGTTGTTGTAGAATTGTTCTTCTTTTAATGTTCCATCCGCAAAGAAATACCGGTGTTTTCCCTCGGCATTGCCCTGTACATAAGTTCCTTCAAAAGCCAATGTTCCATTATCGTGGTAGTGTTTCCATTTTCCATCCAGCAATCCGGTAACATAGGCACCCTCTGCACGATAATCATTAATAATCGTCCTCCATTTTCCTTCCTTTTCCCCATCAAAATATTCACCTTCTACCAAAATGTTTCCATAGATATCGTATTCATAATAAATTCCTTCTTCGCGTCCATTATAATATTCCTCCTCCTTCCAAAGTTCACCTGTTGGATAATACCATTTCCAGATTCCGGCATACTTTCCTTTTGAATATGTTCCCTCTTGCTCAACAGAGCCGTTTTCAAAAAAATATTTCCAATTTCCTTCCTTTCGATTATTCTCATACTTTCCTTTAGCTTTTACTTTGCCATCGGGATAAAATGTTTCCCACTCGCCTGTGCGATATCCTTCGTTATTAATGATGCCTTTTTCGACAAGTTCCGAATTATCGTTATAAATAAGCGTAACAGTAACTTCTCCGGACCGATCAAACTTCTTGTGAATACCGACCGGTTTATCTTGAAGATAAGAACCTGTTGCTTTTATGGTACCATCCTCGTAAAATTCCATTTGTTCAATTGACTCAATCTCGGCTTCGGTCACGGTTTCAATGAGTTTTCCATCGCGGTACAGTAGTGTCAGAACCAGCTTACCCTGTGGATCGTATTCTTTGTAATATCCATCCAGTAATCCATTTTCGTAGTAGCTTTCCTTTTTTAATCGAAAACCAGCATAAAATTCCTGCCACAATCCGTTCTTTTCATTGTTCTGGTTGTATCTGTTCAGTTTTGTGCGTTCTTTTATGGATCCTTTACGGTAATTGAAAATAGTTATTAATCTGCCATCTTCGGCATATTCGTAAGAGTAACCTTCCCTTTTATTATTGGTGTAGTTGGCCTCTTCTTTAATTTTACCCGATGGGTAATAGTAGAAGGCAATTCCCTCGATTTTATCGTTTACATAGAGCTCTTTTGAACGAATATTTCCAATATACTGAGTAGGCTTCTCAAAAAACTTGATAAGATATCCGTTTTTATTGCCATTCAGGTAGCTAATCTTCGATACGGTATCGCCAACAAGATTATAAAATATCCAAATACTATCAAGCTGATGATTAGTCCGTGTACCCTCTGATTTTTTAACTCCGGTTGGATAGTAATTAATCCAATACCCTTCTGGTTTTCCATTCATCAATTTTCCTTCACTTTGCAAGCTACCGTTGGGATAATAGATTTTATTGTAGCCATTAGGGTTTAAAGGTTTGGTTTGGGAATATCCAAAAATCAGGAAAAATAAAAGTGCAATAATGAAAATAGTACGTTTCATTTATAGTCCTAACTTTTCTGAGATTTCGAGCATTCTTCTAATGGGTGTTTCGGCCTTTTTACGAATGGTTTCATCCATTATTATTTCAGGAGACTCAAATTTTAATGCATTGTATATTTTCTCCATTGTATTCAGCTTCATAAAATTGCAATCGTTACATCCACAAGTTGAATCTTTGGGGGGCGCGGGTATAAATGTCTTTTGGGGACATTTTTTTACCATTTGGTGCAAGATACCAGATTCTGTGGCAACAATGTAACTGTTTGCATCATCATTCTGAACAAATTTCAACAACGCAGCTGTAGACCCTATAAACTCAGAAACCAGCAGTATCGGTTTCTGGCATTCCGGGTGTGCAATGATTTTAGCTTCAGGATTTTCTTTTTTTAGGTCCAGAATACGTTCCAATGAAAACTCTTCGTGTACATGACAGGCACCATCCCATATCAGCATTTCTCGTCCGGTCTTACTTTTAATGTAGTTACCCAGATTTCGATCCGGAGCAAAAATTATCTTTTCATCTTTTGGTAAACTTTCAACAATCTGCAAGGCATTTGTTGATGTACAAATAATATCGGTAAGCGCTTTTATATCAGCCGAACAATTAATATAACTTATTACTGTATGGTCGGGATGTTCCTCACGAAATTTCTTAAATTTCGCAGGTGGACAACTATCTGCTAATGAACATCCGGCTTTCATATCAGGGATAAGAACCTTTTTGGCAGGACAGAGAATTTTTGCTGTTTCGCCCATAAAATGTACACCGCTAAAAAGTATTATATCTGCCGTAGTTCTGGAAGCTTCCTGGGCAAGGGCTAAACTATCACCAATAAAGTGGGCAATATCCTGGATATTTCCGGTTTGATAATAGTGAGCAAGTATTACAGCATTCTTTTCCTCACAAAGCTTTTGTATTTCTTTGGGTAAATCAAGATCTTTATCAACTTCAAGGTTTAAAAATCCAAATTCTTTGATATCCGATTCTTTAAACATAAAATAATAATAAATATAGGTTTAATTAAATAAACTATGATGATGATAATAGGCTGTTAATTCTGTTAGTTATTTTTTCGCTATTCACTTTGATTTTTATAACCAATAGTTCATTAACAACCCAATTAACAATTATTGACCTACAAAAATACTGAAAATCATGATTTTCTTCTAATAATTAACAGCTTGTTAATAGTGTAAGCCCGGAAAACTTTTTGAGTTATTAACAGCAACATACTGTTAAAAACCATGCTAAAAAATCAGAATTATTTCTAACAAATTTCACTTTGAAAAATGAATAGGATATTATATACAGATCAAAAAACTAAAAAGTCAAGAGTTTTCTTTGAGAAATTTTCGAAGCTTATAAACAATGTTTTAACATCTTATTCGAAAGCATATGTTAATAGATAAAATTGATCAGCTTTTTTCTATCTTCGTCATCAAAATATAAAGTCTAAAAACAATGAACATAGCTATTGCCAGCGATCATGCAGGGGTTGACATGAAAGCAGAACTTGTAAATTTTATACAAGGTATGGGTCACCAGGTTAGAGATTTTGGTCCGGACACAACCGACAGCGTCGATTACCCCGACTTTGCACATCCGCTCGCAAAGGCTGTTGAAAAAGGAGAGTTTGATCTGGGTTTTGCTCTGTGTGGCAGTGGAAATGGCATTAACATGACGGTTAATAAACACCAGGGTATTCGCTCTGCCCTTTGCTGGACCGTGGAAATTTCTAAACTGGCACGTGAGCATAATAATGCCAACATTTGTGCTATGCCTGCAAGGTTTATTTCTCTGGATACAGCCAAAGAAATTACTGAAGTTTTTTTGAATACCGATTTCGAAGGTGGCAGACATGAACGCCGGGTAGGTAAAATAGCCTGCGGCGATTAATTCCCAGCTTTTTTAATTCGGAGTGTAGCTGTCATCTTCCGACCAAGAAAAAAATAGGCGAGGAATCCCAAAATAATTCCTGCGACATCGGAAAGTAAATCATATACATTGCCATATCTGCCGGGAATAAAAGCATGTTGAATATATTCCGAAAGTGCCGCAAATGCTAAACCAATTGCGCTAAATAAGAGTGCTGCCTTGTAAAGGTTTCGGCCAGCCACTTCAGAATCAAATGCATACACAAAACTTAGTATGGCAAACATAACTCCGTGCACCAGCTTATCTGCATGAGGAAAATCCAGCATACCTGTTTTTGGCAATCCGCTGGATGGGCTAAACAACAAATACACCATGATAACAAACCAAATAATGGTTTTGTAATATGTTTTCAGGACCATCATCTGGTGCGAATATAGTATAAAGAATTTTACCCATTGATAACCACAACCGTTTTACCCATGGTTTTTCCTTTACCCAGCTGCTCAATAGCCTCGGGGGTTTTTTCTAAAGGGAAAGTGTTACCAACAAATGGCTTAAATATTCCCTGATTGTAAAATTCGATAAGTTTATCGATGCCCTTGTTTGGTTTATGCATGAGTAATTTCAGCTTTTTATTGGGGCTTATAATACTTCCAAAAGCTGCAAATAGAAAAACCTTTAATGTAGAACCTCCGACCATAACAAGTACACCGTCTTTTTTCAGGGAGCGCTTATAAGCACTGGCTTTTCGAAACACTTTGTTATCGATAACAAGGTCCCATTTTTTACCAAGTCTTGAAAAATCCTGTTGTTTGTAATCCAACACTTCGTCGGCACCCAATGATTTCATAAGGTCGAGTTTTTGAGAAGAATCCACACCAGTAACTTTAACTCCAAGATGCTTTAAAATGGGAATGCCTATAGTACCAACACCACCACCAGCTCCGTTTATAAGAACTGTATGTCCTGGTTGAAGTTGCAAATAATCAAAAAAGGCCTGATAGGCCAGCACCCCGGCATGGGGTAGGGCAGCAGCCTCTTCGAAGCTCATGTTTTCCGGAATAATAGCTAACTCTTTTTCCTTAGCACGGGTAAACTCTGCAAAACCTCCAAAATTGCCACCCGACAAATCGCCGAAAACACGATCACCCACTTTAAGGTTTTTAATGTTTATTCCTACTTCCTCAACAATGCCGGCTACATCACAACCCAGTATTTTGGCTTTTTTGGGTTTGAATAAGCCAAACATCATTCTTATAAGCAAAGGTTTTCCATGTACCAAACCCCAATCCCAGTCGTTAACTCCGGCAGCTTTGGTTTTTATCAGAACCTCGTCATCATTGGGAGTAGGGCGCTCAACTTCGGTAAGCTTTAGTTGGCTGGTTCCTCCGTACTTGTTGTAGGTAATGGCTTTCATGGGTTTAGTAGGTTGAATACACGTAATTACATTATAGTTCATCCAAAGGCGATTCCGACATTTAGGCTTACTGACAGAACAAATCCATTACCATCAATGGTTTTGCTTGAGCGATAAATATTATTATTATTGTCAATATGAAAATATGCTTCTGTTTTTGTACCAAAAATATACCCGGGAGACAGGACCAACTCTAAGGCAATTACCTTAAATGCAACAGATTGATAACCAACATCAAATGACAGCATATTGAGCTTTTCGTTAATAGTATAGCTATTTCTTTCTCTTTCGCTTGTATCCAATATTGAAAAAGACTTTTCTGTACGGTAAAACCCCAAGCTTGCGCCTAAATGAACACCTTCAGGAATATCAGTTCCCGAAATATCTAAATAATATCTTGCACCAAAACGGTAGAAATTATTTATTTTTTCAGAATGTTTAAAATCTCCAATTTGAAATCTAACCGAATAACCCCCAAACTCACTCATCCAACTATCTTTAGCATCTTCACCAGATTCACTGGATTCCTTGCCCAGACCAAAAACAAAAAATGCTGAGATATTATTGTTCAATACTCTCTCATACATAAATGAAGGGTGAGAAATTATATAACTTAAAGCGTCTGTTTTTAATATGTTTTTGGAAGTAAAAACAATTCTCTCTCTGTTTATTATTGAATCAACATCAACTTTTTTTAATGATGTATTAACTACATTACGATTAATGGTTGTTTTAAAATACACGGATGTACTATCTTCATTGGTTATTTTGCCACGAATTTTTGTACCATCTTTTCTAATAATTATATCCTGGGAAAAGGAGTTAAGAAATGTAAAAATTGTTAACAATAGAAATATGAAAACTTTCATCATAAACATGAATTACACATGAGACAATAAATTATTGGCTAAATATAATGGTTTGTTAATTCTTTTCAATTAAACTATCGGGTAATGATAAAAATCTAGTCAAATTATTTATTTAAAACTCCCTCACATGGATATCTGAAAATCTTGCCATCCAGTTCAGCCTCGATAAAGTATAAAATATTTTTCGCCATTTTTTCCTCCAGGCGGAGAGAATAAACATACTTATTGGTTTCTC
>DNTK01000399.1 GCA_003508755.1 Bacteroidales bacterium
TATGAAAAGGGCACAGTAACCCTTAAAAACGGGAAAGAAGTTGAGGGCTATATTTATATGGATATGATGAACCCTCAGGAATTTCAAAAAAGGGTTAACCTCATTGATGAAAAAACTTATCAGGCTTACCTTAAAGGAAAAAAAATAGATAAAGATATTGAGGTTTATAAAGCCAGCGACCTGCAAAGTTTTAAACTGGAAAATGGCAAAAAATTCAAAAAGGCTAAATATGTCAATGTATTTGCCACCAGAAAACAAGACATGCTTCCTAAAAATCTTATGCTGGAAGTTGTTACTGAAGGAAAGATAACCGTTTATAAAAAGCATCACCATACCCAGGGTATTGTTTCTTCTTACCTGCCTGACCGTATGGAAGTGAGTGATGCTGAATATGCTGCATGGCAGGAAAACAATTTTGAGATTCTTTACCAGAAAGAAGGAGAAGGGTCAAAAAATTTGTCAGTAATAAACATAAAAGCGCTTGTAGGAGATAACGAAGAAGTTTTAACGAATTACAACAACGATTACTATGGTTTTCAAACGCTGTTTGTTAAGGGGCCTGTTTTTGAATCCAGTTTCCAGCTCGATGCGTTAGAAGCGTTCACCAGAATGGTAGAAGATTACAACAAATAATATAAGAAATTATTAAATCACCCGAAGAGACGGCTATAAAAGGCCGTCTCTTCTTGTTTTATGAATACAAGAAGTGATCTGAATTAGGGAGATATCTATACGGATAAGTAAATTGTGAAATTGAATTTACCAGCAGGGCTCTTTCTATTCAAATAAAAATGTTTAGTAATAATGTTACGGATGTGATTCAAACTTTCACCATCGATACTGAAATTATTGAGATTTAGTTCAATGCTAATGCAGAAAAAATTACGTCCTGCAACAGCGCATTAAGCTCGTTACCGCTGATTTGGTTCTCCATTGTCAGTTGCCTGGTTTTAAGTATATTGTGCCATAATATTTATAGCTGATAAACGGCAACAACTTCTATGGATAAAATGTAAGCGCAGGCAAACCGCACCAGACTGCAAAAAGCAAATGAATGAAAATTGAAATAATAAATACAGATAAAGGACAAATTGAATACTCAATAGTTGGTAAAGGAAAACCCCTGATATTTCTTCACGGAGGGCATTCTAATTGTAAAGAGACCCTATTCCATAAAGGATTTGATACAAATAAATATATGCTCATTACTCCTTCACGACCCGGATATGGAAAAACTCCACTTGACGATAAATATACTCCAATGAAAACGGCAGATTTAATTGTTGCTTTATTAAACTATTTGAAAATTGACAAAGTTGTTTTATATGCCATATCCGCAGGTGGCTTAACATCAATTGAACTCGCTGCAAGATACCCTGAAAGAGTTGAGAAATTAATATTAGCCTCTGCAGTATCAATGAAATGGTTAGATAAAGACGGAAAAGTCTATAAAACCGCCAAGAAACTATTTAATCCCAAAACAGAAAAAATTGTTTGGGGATTAATTCGTTTTATCTCAAGAATTTTTCCCAGAATGGTTGCGAATAATTTCTACCCTCAGTTTTCAAAGAATGACGCACATCAATTAGAGAAGGATGACATAAAAGAGCTACATGCCACATTTAAACATTATCATTCAAAAACAGGATTTATGAGTGATATTGACCATCATGTTGAACAAGATAAAATCTCAGAGATTCAATGTCCTACATTGATAATTCATAGTAAAAATGACAACAGCGTTCCATATGAACATGCCGTATATGCGAATAAAATGATTAAGAAGTCAAAACTTATTGGCTTAAATAATGAATGGGGGCATTTATTTTGGATCGGAAAAGACTCAAATGAATCGATAAGAACGACAATAACATTTACAGAAGAATAGAATGCCTTACACCACTATTGTATATAGCAAAAAGAGCTACTTACGACTTTGGACAGCTTTGAGCGATCCCCTGCCCTAATTGCCCTAAACCACCCGCACGGGTATTTTTATGCAGCCTGCCAGTAAATAAACCTGGAGAGGCATAAAATCTATTCTGTTTTATTTGTAAACTTCGTTTATTTAATGTGTCTAAAAATTAACTATGAAAAGAAGAATAATTCTAGTGCTAGTTTCGATGTTTTTTATGATGGCATTTAGCTGCACTAATACGCAATTAAATATTGCTAAAACAATAAAAAATGAAACACTAACCTTGTCATTCTCTGGCCCGCAAACATCAGAATATGATTCGTTGAATCCTTTTTTACATTATTTGCTGCTTGTTGAATTTACTACTAATGGATATGAAACAATGATCCGCGGTTTTTATGCTGCCGATGGCAATGCAGCTAATACAGGTGCTGATTCAGGTGGTGTATGGCAAGTGAGATTTATTCCTGAAGTTTTAGGCAAATGGACTTATTCAGCCAAACTATATAAAGGTGATTCTGTAGCCATAAATAACAACATTAAAAATGCAGAGCAAATTGAGCTGATGAATAGCAATGGAAATTTTGTTGTTACTAATTCAGAAAAAACAGCTAACAATAAAAGTTTTAAAGGTCGAATAATTGCTAAAAACGGATATTTTAAACTTCGTGATACGAATGAATATTTCCTTAAGGTGGGTGCAGGCAGTCCTGAGAACTTTTTAGCTTATTCAGGTTTTGATAATACCTATCGTCTTGAAGATTCAAAAAAAGAGGGAGAAGCTAAAACGAATTTAGAGATTCATACTTACGAACCTCATCTAAAAGATTGGAATGAAGGTGATCCAACATGGAAAGACGGGGAAGGTAAGTCTATCATAGGGGCTGTTAACTATTTGGCATCCAAGGGTATGAACTCCATATACTTTTTAACTTTCAATATAAATGGCGATGGTAAAGATGTTTGGATGTATACCCATCCGGATGACTTTACCAGAATTGATGTGAGTAAACTGGATCAATGGGAGATTGTATTCCAGCACATGCAATCAAAAGGAATATTAATGCACATTGTAACGCAGGAAACTGAAAATGAAACTTTACTTGATAATGGCGATATGGGACCTCTGCGTATGCTATATTACCGGGAATTAATAGCTCGTTTTGGTCATCATTTGGGTTTGGTTTGGAATCTGGGCGAAGAGAATGGTCCGGTGCCCTGGGCAAAGGATATGCCTTCTCAGAATGACAAACAACGAAAGACGATGGCAAAATTTATCAAGGAAAATGACCCGTATAATCATCCGGTAGTATTGCACACTTTACCCAATGAAGAAATAAGAAAAGATATTGTATCAAATATGCTTGGTTATGAGTTTCTTGATGGAATTTCGCTTCAACATGCTGAGCGGGAGACTGCACCCGAAACAGTGTTACGATGGAAATTAAAATCGGATAATGCGGGTCGCCCATGGTTAGTTACCATGGATGAAATTGGCATGTGGCACACAGGAGCCAAAACCGATAGGGCAGATCCTAACCACCCAACACTTACAAGATATGCACTTTGGGGAACCCTATTGTCAGGAGCAGCTGGAGTCGAATGGTATTTTGGTGCACATACAGCCGAAAACGATTTAAATACCGAAAATTGGCGATTGCGAAACCAGCTTTGGGAAATTACTCATCATGCAAAGGTATTTTTTGAGAAGTATATACCTTACTGGGAAATGGTTCCAAACCCCCAACTAATTAATAATCATGAAGCTTATTGTTTATGTAAAACAAATGAGGTGTATGCCATGTATATTCCAAACTATAAATCTTCGAAAATTAACTTGAAAGAAGCATCCGGAGAATTTCAGGTTTATTGGTATAACCCCTTTAAAGGTGGTGCGCTACAAACAGGATCGGTTAAATCCTTAACAGGAGGCGATGAGGTTGATTTGGGGAATCCACCATCAAGAATTGGCGAAGACTGGGTTATTCTTTTGTCCAGGATGAATTAAGTTAATTGTTTATACAATTAATAGATTGTTTAAATAATTTTTTTCGTAACCTGTATCAAGTACTGTGCAATGCGATTATGGTAAACGATAAAAATTGTAAAACCCTATAGTTGATAAACCCCGAAAAAGAAATATACACCTTGCAGTCACGTGCCAGTTGGCAAAGGTAATTTTAAAGGAATGTAATTGGCTATTGCGCTTTATGATTAAATCTGAATATCACATACCTAAAATGGACTGTCCATCAGAAGAAAATATGATTCGGCTGAAACTGGATGGTTTGAAGGTTATAAAAAGAGAGATTTAATCCTGGCACCGTTTATTGAAGATATTCTGTACTTCATTTCTCCCTCATCTTGATGTTCAAAATAAACACCTGTCACGTTTCTTCTGTCCAGCCTTACGCTTTCTATTTCGTTATTTGTAATCTAAATTCTATTCCTAAATTTAGCTAACATTTGTACACACCCTCTATTTGCATTTTCAAAAATCAGTGCGTATCTTTTGTAATGTTGAAACGTATAAATGTTATGTTTAAACTTAGTAAGTATGAGTAATCTGAACAACAAAACAGGTAACACCTGTAAACGCGCAGGTACCTATTACTGCGAAACCCATCCGGCGGTAGAAATTACTGTGGGAAAGGATGAGGAATTCCCTAAATGCCCCCAGGGCTTAGGGCATAAAACCCTTTGGAATAAAATTTAACCTTGCAATAATATACAAGCTCTCAAGCGCATAAACATCTCAAAATTTTTCCTTTTAGCATTTCTGACAATGTAGGTGTAGATGTAAAAGCCTTCGATAATTTCTATTCAGAAGATGGAGAATAAGTCGCTGACAGCATTTTTATCAGTTCTTTAACAGTTGCTTAATAGCAATGAGATGTATATCATAGAACAAACCAAAAACTTTTGGAAAAGAATGAATTCTCCCTTTGTGAATGCATCAATTATTTACCGTTATAACGGTAATTCCGCTCTGATTAATTACCAATTACTGATTTATCCTTCATTTTCAAATTTATTTACTGCTATAACGGTAATTTTTTGAGTTTTCTTTATATGAAATTG
>DNTK01000374.1 GCA_003508755.1 Bacteroidales bacterium
TAAATCAAGTGCCGACAGGCTGCTTAACATCATCAATGATATTATCGATATCTCCAAAATTGAAGCCGGAGTTATTAACCTTACGATAGAAACCTTTGATTTAGAAAAACTGATAGTGGACATTTACCAATTTTTCCTTCCACAAGCTGAACGCAAAGGAATAGTGTTTAACCTCAATCGAAGTAATAAAAGGCATATCCTTAATACGGACAAAAGCAAGCTAAGCCAGATATTAACAAACCTGGTATCCAATGCACTTAAGTTTACTTCAGAGGGGTTCATAGAGATGGGTTATCGCATTGATGATTTGGATAACAGTATTGAACTATATGTTAAAGATACCGGCATAGGTATTCCCAAAGAACAGTTAAAGTCTATATTTGAACGGTTCCGTCAAGCAGATCATTATTTGCACGATTTTAAAGAAGGAACCGGACTGGGACTCTCAATATGTAAGGGGTTTACCGATGCTCTCGGAGGCACTATCTGGGTTGAGTCAGAAGTAGAGAAAGGATCCACGTTTTACTTTGAGATTCCTATGGAAGTGAAACAGATAATGCCGGTTAAACTTCCTGAGCCAACCCAAATAAAGCAAGTTAAGCAGTTAAAAGATAGAAACATACTTATTGTCGAAGATGAAGAAAACAACTATTTGTACCTGAAAGAATTGTTAGAATCGCAGGGTGCAAATATTTATTGGGCCGATGATGGATTAAAATCCATTCAGATGGTACTCGATCACCCTGAAATTGACTTTGTGCTCATGGATATTAAGCTTCCGGTCATGGATGGACTGACTACTGCAAAAAAGATTAAGGACTACAGGAATACCTTACCCATTGTAGCGCAAACAGCATTTGGTCTGGAGGGCGATAAAGAAAGGACAATTGCTTCTGGGCTCGATGATTATCTGGCCAAGCCTATATTACGAGACGAATTATTTAGTGTGATTGATAAGTACATAAGTACTAGATCTTAACTATCAGGCGGGTAATGAATTGCCTGCCAGGTTGAAGAAATTGTTTTGCCCCGGTAAATCGTATGTTGGGTTGATAGTGCTTTCCTCCGGTAATATTTTTAATGGTAAACATTACTTTCAAGCTTGAAGTGTAAAGAGGAAGTTCTCTTGTCGATACAGTTAGATTTGCCTTGATATAAGGGTCAAAATCAATTACTTCCGGCACACTAAGGTTACCATGCATGGCGCTCACTCCATCGTAATAATTAATCTGGGTATTCACATGAATCAACTGTTTAATAAAATAGTTTAGACCAATGGAAGCCCTGTTCTGATATACACCAAGTCCAGTATATTCAGTTCCGTCAAATTCTTCCTTTGTTGGATGAATGTAAGTGTAAGCAATGTTTGCAGAGAAATTATCTGATTTTAGTTTTACTATTCCCTCAAGTCCATACATTAACCGGTATTGGTCAATCACAAGGTTTTCAGATCGGTTATCCGGTATGATAAAGTTAAAAACCTCATTGGTAAACATGGTTATGCTGCCGTAAACAGCTTGATTGGGCTGATGGCTGGCACTTATTTCGTAAGAATTTATCCGGGTTGGTTTTACCTCTAAGTTTACTTTTGTTTGCATAGCACCCTGCTCAAAAATCGTAGGTTGTCTAAATGCCTGACCAAATAGAAATTTGATTGCCGATTTTCGTTTACCGGGCAAAAAGACTATGCCACTGCGGGTAGTAAAAATAAAATCATGAATACTGTGGTGATCGAGCCGGGCACCCAGTGTCAGGTGCAACCTATCATTAATGAATGGTTCCTGATATTGCAGAAATAGGGAATTCATTGTTTGCTTGTAAAACGGACGCCGCATTACATTGTTTTCATCCACCGTCTCATCAAAGGGTGGATTTAAAAACGTACTGGAAATGGAAAGGCCCAATAAATCGTATTGGTCAAATACATACCCTCCAATTAGAGACCGATTATTCTTTAAATAATTAAGTGTGATGCTGGCATAATAGCGATCTGATCCTGAGCTTGATTCTTGCGAATAAACCGACATGAAATACTTAAATATTTCATCATCGGTTAAAGGTGCAGAGGTAATAATACCGTTTCTTAAAAGTTCGTTGTAAATTGAATCGTTATACTTGTATTCCCGGCCATGAAAAATTTCGTTGTAGTATCTAAATTCGGCATTTCCGCTCAAGTATTCACTTAGCGTAAAGTCATACCCTGCGTAAAACTGTTTCAAATCTCTTAAATCGTATTGGCTGGTATAATTTAGACCAATAATTTCCTGTCCCTTTCCGGACTTTAGAAAATACATATCTGTTCCTATATAAAACCCTTTGAAAGCAAGATTAAGAGAAATAGGAATAGCCATTGTTTTATTGTGGTAATCGAGATCAGGCACATAGGCATTTTGCGAAAATCCTTGTTTATAATTGTTCGTATCATTTATAAAATCAGTGAAATCCCACATATCGCTTTCAAAATACCTAAAGCTGCCGCCAAGCGAGAATTCTTCATGTTTTTTTCTGAACACAAAACTGTGCGCCATGGTGTTTTCTGTTCCAAAATCAAATTGGTATTCAAGTCCTTCATATTCAGCATCCTGGTCTTTAAGGATGATGTTTATTACCCCAGTTAATGCATTGGCACCATACAACACGGATCCAGGCCCGTTCATCACCTCAACCTGTTTAATGTTGTGAGTAGCAAATTGATGGCTAATGAAAGTCTCGGCCGCTATGAGGTTTTGCATTTCACGTCCGTTTATCAGCAACAGCGTATTTGAGAAATTACCCAGTAAGCCACGCTGACCCCCAAAAGCAAAAAATTCTGGATTAATAATATCCGCGCCTGGAATATCTTCGAGTAATTCGGTAAGGTTATAATACCCGTTTTGTATGATTTCTTTTTCCGTAATCACATAAATAGATGCCGGGGCCAGTATCGGATCCTCCTTTCGTTTACTTGCAGAAATAACCTTTACATTAAGCATTTCCTCTACCGACAAGCTAATGACACGTTCTACAGAGAGCGTATCACCTGGTTGTGCCTCACTAATCAGGGGTGTGCTTATTAATACAAAGCATACAAAGGGACAGGCAATTATTCTTTTTATTTTACAGGAGTTCAGCATGTGCCTATGTTAGCTATAAAATACATACTGAATTTACGATTTTTTTTTGATATACTTTGAGTGGGTTGTAAACAACAATAAATGCGTTGTTTACATTCTAATCAGCCCGGGGGAATCTGGTTATACTCCACGTGAATGCCATTGTATTGTATCTGTTGCTTATTTTTTGCGTGCTATTTTTGCCCAGGAATCGCGTAAAGTAACGGTTCTGTTAAAAACAATTTTGCTTCCATGAGATTTGTTATCGCGGTAAAAGTATCCAATGCGTTCGAACTGGAAGTGCTGCATGGTGGCCTCCTTAACAAAGGGTTCGATATATCCTTTGGTAATTTTTAAAGAATCCGGATTAATGTTGTCCAGGAATGTTCCGCCTTCTGTGACATCATAAGGATCTTCTTTGCTAAACAACCGGTCATAAAGTCGAACTTCAGTTTCAACTGCGTTTTCTGCGCTAACCCAGTGCAGGGTAGCTTTAACCTTTTTTGTGCTGGTGCCGGTGCCCGATTTTGTATCGGGATCATAGCTGCATTTCAACTCTGTAACATCTCCATTTTCATCCTTTATAACTTCATCGCATTTAATGATGTAGGCATATTTTAAGCGTACTTCTCTATCGGGTCCCAGGCGGAAGAATTTTTTTGGTGGATTTTCCATAAAATCATCCCGCTCAATATATATTATTCTGGAAAATGGCATAATTCGTGTACCCATACTTTCGTCTTCAGGATTATTGACTGCCTCAAGCTCTTCAACCTTATTTTCCGGCCAATTAGTGATGGTTACTTTAAGTGGATTTAATACACCCATTATTCGTTGCGAAGTTTTATTTAAATCCTCACGCACACAATGTTCAAGCAGGCCCACATCAATTACGTTTTCCCGTTTTGCAACACCTACCCTGTCGGCAAAATTCCGAATGGAAGCTGGGGTATAGCCTCGTTGTCTCAGTCCTGAAATAGTAGGCATACGCGGATCATCCCAGCCTTTGACATGGTTTTCTTTAACCAGCTGAAGCAATAAACGCTTGCTCATCACTGTAAAGTTCATATTTAGTCGGGCAAATTCGGTCTGATGTGTGCGCTTGGCGTTCACTTCATCATCGTCGATTATATTGTCGAGCAGCCAATCGTATAAGGGCCGATGTACCTCAAATTCGAGCGTACAGAGGGAATGTGTAATATTCTCTATAAAATCGGACTGGCCATGCGCAAAGTCGTACATGGGGTAAATACACCATTTATCGCCAGTGCGGTGATGGTGCGCATGTTTAATCCGGTATAATACCGGATCACGCATGTGCATGTTTGGAGAAGCCATGTCAATTTTGGCTCTTAGCACCTTGGTACCATCAGGGAATTCTCCATTCTTCATGCGTTCAAACAATTCAAGGTTTTCCTCTACCGGACGGTCCCGAAAGGGACTTTCTTTGCCGGGCACTGTTGGAGTTCCTCTTTGAGCAGCTACCTCTTCGGCGCTGCTTTCTTCCACATAAGCTTTTCCCTTTTTTATCAAAAGCACTGCCCATTCGTAGAGCTGATCGAAATAGTCGGATGTGTAATATTCACGATCTTCCCAGTCGAAACCCAACCAGCGAATATCCTCCTTAATAGAATTGACATACTCGGTGTCCTCTGTTTCCGGATTGGTATCATCAAAGCGTAAATTACATTTTCCGTTAAATTTTTTCGCTAGTCCAAAATTCAGACATATCGATTTCGCATGACCAATATGCAAGTAACCATTCGGTTCTGGAGGAAAGCGTAAGTGTACACGCCCATCGTG
>DNTK01000029.1 GCA_003508755.1 Bacteroidales bacterium
AACCAGCATCAAAAGTTCTGTTCGCAGGTTGCATGGTAAAAGCGCTTGGGCAGAATAACCTGGGCAGTACAGCAGATGCCGATTTGCAGGCCTGGCCATCCAGTGTTGCAAATATTCTGTATCGCTACTCCGATGCTCAGATAGTTGTTCCCGGGCATGGAGAAACAGGCACAAAGGAGCTTATTTCACATACGCAGGCATTGCTCGAGAAATAACTGATTTTATAGTAACGAGATTCTTTTAGCCCATGTTTATAAGATTGTTTCCGGTAATCATATTATTTGTGCTTTTTTCCTGCAGGCAAAACCATTCAAAAATGTCCGGAATAAATATTGCCGGTGGAAAAGAACAGGCAGGCAGTCAACAAGAAATCGCAAACAAGGTTAAAGACCGATTTTCTTTGCCCGATGGCTATAAACGAATTCCAACCGAAGGTGCGTCGTTTCAATTTTATTTGCAGAATTTCCCGTTAAAAGAACATGGAACAAAAGTCTACTACTATACCGGTAAGCAAAAAGTGAACCAGAGAATTCATGCTGCCGTTCTTGATATAGATGTGGGTACGCGCGATTTACAGCAATGTGCTGATGCTGTAATGCGTATTCGCGCAGAATACCTTTATGCCCATAATCGGTTCGATGAGATCTGTTTTAATTTTGTTTCGGACGGGAAACCCCGATGCTTTCTCGATTATAAAACCGGAATAACCGATTACAATACTTTCAGAAAGTATATGAACTATGTATTTTCATATGCGAATACCCGATCATTAAAACACCAGCTCAACAAAGTTGAAGAATATTCCGAAATGAAAATTGGTGATGTCTTTATTCAGTCTGGTAATCCCTACGGACATGCTGTTATTGTAATGGATATGGCTGAAAATGTCGAGGGCAAGAGGATCTTTTTATTGGCCCAGAGTTATATGCCCGCACAGGATATTCACATTCTAAAAAATCCACGAAATAAAATACTAAGTCCCTGGTATGAATTGAATACCTGCCAAGATGAAATAATTACGCCTGAATGGGATTTTGTGCAGACTGATTTGCGAAGATTCTAAAAGAAAAAGCGCCTTGAAAAAGACGCTTTTTTAATTTATTTATTTCTGGTTTCAAGAGTTTTATTGTCTCCGTTTTACTTTTTTATTTAGTTTTTTAATAGCGACTTCGATGGACTCGTCGGGTTTAATGGTATTGTAATCTCCCCAGAAGTTATCGTCTTCAAATGAGGTAACTTTGTCAGTGAATACCTCGTTCGACTTAAGCGATTCTTTCATAGGAATTTTAGTTACATTTTCATTGTCGCGATCCGTTACAGCCATCTCGAGCATGATGTGGTAATCAGATTTAAAAAGTTTCCTTTTCCACTTGCTTTCTAAAGCCAATTCTGAGCGGACATAGTTGAGGTACCAGGCATCAGCACCTTTCCTATAACGAATAAGGTAATGACCTTTTTCAATATCAATTTTTAAATTCGAAGGTTTTTTCTTCACAAGTACTTCAGATGCATAGGGTAATCCTACTTCGCTGAGGCCGAAATTCATTCCAGCAAACGCTTCGGTTTCGACGTCGATGTAAATGTTTCCGGAATACAAGGGGTATTCTACGTTTGGCAGTTGATCAAACTTTATCACATACGTTTCACGGTTATCTATCATGGTTATGCCATTGAGTTTAAAGTGATAATATTTCATCATTTCAGGTCCGATTACATCACCTGGATTTTTAACAAGGTCGAGCATCAAACTGGTGCGTGGTCCACCCTGGAGTTTAACCATAACAGTATCCATTTTCTTCACATCGCGACTTTTGCGGCCTTTATAAATTTTAATTCTGTCGCTGTCAAAAGTTGTTCTGTAGGGTGCTTTGTATATATCCATTACAGCTTCAGATACCGAAACATATTTTTTTCGCTGCTTGATCGTTTCGCGGTAAAAGGAAGTCTGCATTTCAGGATTAATGCTGTAATTGTCTTTTACTTTATTGAGTGCAGAGAGTATTAATTCTTCGGCACTTAGAGAGCGAATTACCACTTCATCGATTGGTAAAGCAGCTGCTCTAAGTTTTACAAAATTTTTACCTCCATTTAACTCAGAAATATTAATAACCGTATTTTCGTAACCCAGGTGCAAAAAGGAGATAGTTCCCGATTCTTTTCCTTTGGGTATCTTTAGAATAAATTCTCCATCGGTATTCGAAACTGTTGCAATATTGGTTTCAGTGATAACGATGGTAGCAAAAATTACAGGCTCGGCAGTTTTACTGTCAACAATTTTACCAAGAATTTCAGTATAATTTGCAGTATCATTTTTTGCAATCGCCTTGTCGTTTTCTCCACCTGCTGCGAGCAGGGATGCTATCGAAAGCATTGATGCAATGCTTAAAATTATTATTCGTTTCATAGTTCCAGTGTTTTTAATATGTTAATTCAAAATCTTTATGAGCATGCCTTCACTCATATGACAATGCACATCCTGTTCACACGTATTAAAACATGAAAGTAGAGGTAAGTTAATAAATAAAATGCACGATATTCAGTTGCCGGATATACTGTTTAGATCATTTAAGATGATTTTTTTCTTAGAATATAAATTATAGTTCAGCTTATATTCCGCCACATGTATATCTCAGATAATCAGTAATTAGGGTCCAAATAAGTTAATATTGTGTTATGATTTGTAGGTTTAAACTCAGTTATACACTAATATTGATTACTGAAATTTAAACGACAACATCATGGTTCGATTGAACACTTTTATTTTGGTAGCATTGGTGGTTAATTTATTATCGTGTAAACATCCCTTAGGCACTCCAACAACTTTTTCTCCTGATAAGAACATTGAATTAAATTTCTCGGTGAATGAGGATGGTATTCTATCTTACACAGTAAACTATAAAAATAATATAGTTATTGACACTTCATCGTTGGGTTTCGCTTTCAAAGATCAGCCTGAACTGAGAAAGAATCTGAGAATAGAGAAGGTTGTGCACTCAGAAACCAGAGAAGATTGGGAAACTATATGGGGAGAGCAAAGAATAGTAAAAAACCACTATAATCAGCTAAAAGTAGACCTCTCCGAAATCGTGGAGCCTTTCCGAAAATTTTCGGTGGTATTTAAAGTTTACAATGACGGTCTGGGCTTTCGGTATGAATTCCCTGAGCAGGAAGCTATGAATGATGTAGTTATCATGGATGAATATACGGAGTTTAATCTAACCGGAAATCACATGAGCTGGTGGATACCAGGCGACTGGGAGATTTACGAACACCTGTATACAAAGTCGCGCTTGAGCGATATTGATGCGGGTGCAAAAAGAAAAAATCCCTATCTGGCACAATCGTATATTCCCGATTCAGTTGCGGTAAACACTCCTTTTACTATGAAAACCGATGATGGTTTATACCTGAGTATTCATGAAGCTAACCTTACCGATTATGCCGGAATGACCCTTCATATTAATAAGGAAAGCTACACACTTAACAGTGCCCTGGTTGCCTGGGATGATGGTTCTAAAGTAAAAACAAAAGTCCCTTTTGTAACACCATGGCGAACCATTCAGATTGGGGATAAAGCCGGAGATTTAATAGAGTCAAATTTAATTGTCAACCTGAATGAACCGAATAAGCTCGAAAACACGGATTGGATTAAACCCACAAAATATGTCGGTATCTGGTGGGAAATGCATCTGGGTGTAAGTTCATGGGATTATGCCAGTGGCCGGCATGGAGCTACTACAGAGAATGCCTTTCGATACATCGACTTTGCCGCCGAGCATGGTTTTGACGCTGTCTTAATTGAAGGTTGGAACACCGGATGGGAAGATTGGGTTGGCGATAACCGTGAGGGTATTTTTGATTGGTTAACCCCATATCCCGATTTTGATATCGATGCAGTAGTGGCTTATGGCGCAGAAAAGGG
>DNTK01000204.1 GCA_003508755.1 Bacteroidales bacterium
AACAATGCCATTAAATTTACCGATAAGGGCTCGGTAAAACTTTCCTACGAAAAAAAGAGCAAGTCGTTCATGGAATTTAGTGTGGCCGATACCGGCATTGGAATCCCTGACAAATATCTGGAGTCGATTTTTGACCAGTTCAGACAAGTGGAAGAATTTGCCTCAAGAAAATACGGGGGAACCGGACTGGGACTATCCATTTCCAAGGGAATGGTGGAACTGCTGGGTGGCTATATCGCCGTTGAATCGGAAGAATGCGTGGGTTCAACCTTCAAGTTTACCATCAAAATTAAATAACTGTCAACGCGGGAAGCAGCCATGTATGCTTCCGC
The DNA here is from genome assembly GCA_003508755.1 of Bacteroidales bacterium. Lineage (GTDB taxonomy): Bacteria > Bacteroidota > Bacteroidia > Bacteroidales > UBA10428 > UBA10428. The sequence continues at coordinate 333 of DNTK01000204.1, forward strand.
CGGATTCTACAATCGTTGGCCGGTTGTGCAACCCGCCGGGTCGGAATATTTAAACGCCGCAAGTAATAAATAAATAACCCGTAAGAGGCAAAGAAAAAATAGTTATTGATCCGAAAATTAGTATATTTATTTCACTAAATCCTTTTGAACAATGGAAAACAAGGTATTATCGGAAAGAGAAATACGGCGATTTCAGCCCCAGATAAAACTTGAGGGATTTGGCCTTGAAGGTCAGAAGAAAATTAAAAAATCCAGGGTTTTGGTAATTGGCGCCGGCGGCAAAGGCACAGCCTGCATGAAAGCACTTATCGGAGCGGGTGTGGGATTTCTTGGTGTCAGCGATGACAGCCTTGTTCAGGAAACAACCCTGAGCCGGCAAAGTTTATACAACGATAACGATATTGGAAAACAAAAAGCAATTGTTACCAAACAATACCTTCAGGCAAGAAACCGCTTAACCGATATTAAAGTTCATAACATCCGACTTACTTCCGAAAACCTGAATAAAACCCTTTCGCAATACGATTTAATTGTGGATGCCACCAATACATTTTCATCGCATTATGCCATATGTGAAGCATCTGCTCAGGCAAATAAAACCCTTGTTTTTGGCCACATTGGAAACAACAAAGGATACATCACCACCATTCTGCCTGAAAACAAGAAACGCATCAGGCAAATTTTTCCGGACGAAAATAATATCGATGGTAATATTATGGATGAGCATACACCGGTCATTGCGATTAATTCCTTGTCAGGAATCATCCTTGCGAACGAAGTAATAAATGCTGTACTTGAAAAACCTTCGCAATTAAATAACAATTTGTTAATAATTAAGCTATCGGACTACTCCTTTAACTTACAGGCCGTTTAAGCATTGGTTTTTTGCATTGTTAATAAGTATGTTATGCGTAATTAACTGAATATGTGCTTTTTATGTTGTGAATAACTTTTGGTTTCATTCACGAATACATAAAAAGTTAATCGTTATTTTAAGCCTACCAGTTTGCCAGAAATACTAAATGTTTAAATCGCTTAGATACAGGTTATTAATATGGTTTGTGTTGTCGACAATACTTATATCGGCTTCCTCATTTGTACTTTTTCACATACACAAGCGTACAAAAAATAACCAGCAAGCTGTACTCAGCAACCTGAATTATTTTCACCACCAATTTTTAAAAGACCAAACCCAGGTAGCAGGATTCCTGGCAAATGAAACTACCAACGACCACTTTTTCATCACCGGCGAAAGCGATTTTCTGGCCACACACCATCGCCATAGTGCAAATATCGATAGCTGTTACATGCATTGCCAGCAGATTCAAAGCAATGCTTCACATCCCCCGGTGATGCTTGATTTACGCAAGACCTATACCAACTATTGTATGGCTTTCGACCGCCTGGTATATAAAATTTACCAGCGCGGATACAAGAATTATGGCCTCGAAGGCGAGCTGGCCAGTTACCTGTATAAACTCGAAAAATTTAATTCATTGCCCATTCGTGATGTCACCTCTTTAAAACTTGCTGAAAAAACATACATCAACAACCAGGATACATCTTATATTTCTTATGTGCATAAGCATTGTAATGGGTTAATTGTTTCCGTGTTAAATAACAACAACTATTCCCCGCAGCAAAAAACAGAGATTATTGGTATAATAAAATCCTACAAAAATACCTTCAGAGACCTGGTTGATATCGATAATAAAATCGGATCCGGTAAGCAGGAGGGATTAAAAAGCCAGCTTTCGGAAATAAGTTACCAATTAGAGGACCTGGTGAACAGCTCTATACTCGAAGCTGAAAATACTTACAAAGCCAATATGTCCACCGTGAACACACTTTTTGGCCTTACCGTTTTTCTGCTTATTGCCTTTGCCTTTGCATTAAGTGTTTATACATCAAAATTTCTGGTACGTAACCTGGAGCAACTTACATTGTATATCCAATCGCTTACAAAAACTAATTTCAATCAGCGAATTGAATTCGACATCAGGCATTCAACGACAGAAATTCGGCAGATATACCTCGCATTCAGAAATATGCTGGCCGACCTGCGTGTTCGGGAACAGCAGCGCGACAGGGCCTTACGGATAGCAGAAGACAATCAACAGCGCTACCAGGAACTGGCCGATTTATTGCCACAATGCATTTACGAAACCGATCGTATGGGTAACCTGACCTATGCAAACAAAGCCTGGCATAATACCTTTGGTTACTCGGACGGGGAGGTTGAAAACGGAATAAACCTGATTGAAATACTCAATGCAGCCCCAAACAGCAGCTTGTTCGGTTACACCAAGGTCGAGAACAATGACTTTATTGCCAGCCGAAAAGACGGCACCAAATTTCCTGCCACGGTGTATTCCGATGTGATAAAAAAAGGTGTCCGTGTGGTAGGCCGCCGAGGAATTATTATCGATTCGTCGTTACGCAATAAATACATCGAAAGCCTGAAGAAAGAAACTGCACGGGCCATTACCTCCGACAAACATAAATCTTCGTTCCTGGCCAATATGTCTCATGAAATTCGTACACCCATGAATTCCATTATTGGTTTTACCAATATGCTGGCATCACAGGAAATTCCTGATGAAATGAAAGGCAATTTCATCGACCATATTCAAACCAGCAGCGAAATGCTGTTGAACCTTATTGATGATATTATCGATATTGCCAAGATTGAAGATGGACAATTAAAAATTAAGAAGTCAGAATGCAACCCGGTTGAACTCATTGAGAGCCTCGCTGCCAATTTCGAAGCTTATAAAAACAGGGCCGAAAAAGAACATTTAAAAATTGTTGTAAATGTACCTTCGGAAGGGATTGCACTGAGTACAGATAAATTTCGCCTGAAGCAAATCCTTACCAACCTGATGAGCAATGCCATTAAATTTACCGAGGCAGGCAGGGTTGAAGTGGGTATGAAGGTAAAAAATCAGCGAACCCTGGAGTTTTATGTCGAAGATACCGGTATGGGCATGACAAAAGAAGACCTGCGCACTGTGTTTGAACGGTTTAAACGAACAAAACTTACCGAAGATGTGAAAATTACCGGAACCGGTTTAGGCTTAGCCATCTCTAAGAACCTTGTGGAAATGCTGGGCGGCAATATGTGGGTTACCAGCGAACCTAATAAAGGTACCCGCTTTACATTTGAACTGCCTTATGTGCGCGTGGCACAAATTGCACCTAAACCCACCAGGCAGCCAAAAGAGACAGATAAAATTAACTGGAGTAACAAGAAATTTTTAATCGCCGAAGACGATGATTATGGGTATACCTACATGACCCACATTCTTGAAAAAACAGGCGTTGAAACCATCCGCGCGAAAAACGGAAAAGAAGCCCTGGAGGCCCTTAAATTTCATGACGATATTTCCCTGGTGCTAATGGATTTGCGCATGCCGGTTATGAATGGCCTTGAAACTACCCAGAAATTAAAAGAGCAATTCCCATTACTGCCAGTTATTGCTCAAACGGCTTTTGCCATGGAAGGGGACAGAAATAAGTGCCTCGAAGCCGGTTGCGACGACTATATCACAAAACCCATCAATGCCGAAAACCTGCTGGCAAAAATTGGTCAGTTCATTGAGACAAATACCCCCGCTGGTTCTACCCCTGCCCCCTCTGAAAATAATGCGAATATTCCATCTTCGGTGGATAATATTTCGCAGAAAAATAATAACGATTTAGCTTAAATCTATATACCTTGCATTGTTTGGTGTCAGATGCATGATATTTGATAGGTCTATTTCAGATACTATCGTATCGGAAATATAAAAGCAGCGCAAACAATTTGCTGGTATTTAATGGAAAACGATTCAAACAGATGAAACTACTCTTATTAAGCAACTCAACCAATGCAGGCGAAGATTACCTGGCCTATACCCTGCCCTACATTGCTGAATTTATTCAGTCGAAACCCTTAAACGCTTTATTTATTCCGTATGCCGGAGTCAGCATTAGTTGGGATGAATATTTTGAAATGGTCAGTGCCAAGCTTGAATCCATTGGAATCAGGTTAACATCGATACACCATGAAGAACATGCACAACAGGCCATCGAAAAGGCTGAACTTATTATTGTTGGCGGAGGAAATACCTTTAACCTGTTAAAGACCCTCCAGGAGAAGGATTTGATACCTCATATTCAAAAGGCTGTATATACAGGTACCCCTTATATTGGTTGGAGTGCCGGTTCGAATATGGGCTGCCCGACCATTAGAACAACCAACGATATGCCTGTAGTGGAGCCCGAGAGTTTCAATGCCCTTGGATTTATTCCTTTCCAGATTAATCCACACTTTACCGATGCAAAAATGGAAGGCCATGCCGGTGAAACGCGCGAAATGCGTATCGCAGAATTCCTGATTGCCAACCCTGGCATGTATTGTGCCGGACTCAGAGAAGGAACCCTGTTTTTGGTTGAAAACGATTCCATTGAACTTCTGGGCAAAAAGCCCTGCAGAATCTTTAAACACGGACAGGAAGCTTATGAATTGAATCCAGGCGATGATTTTTCATTTTTAATGCAATAAACAGTTCAGTTCCCACATTATTAATAGAGCAAGACAAATCAGAATAGGTAATTTAAGAGGAACGGATGAAAACGAAGGGACTAAAACGATTTATACTTAGCATTCTAATATTCTGGGTGGTACTCATTATTGCCGGTATGCTTTTTAGTCGCTCATTTCAGGATAAAATTATCGCTGCCCTAACCGATCAGGCCGATAGGCATATCAAAGCCGAGATACATTTAAGAAAGAACAACATTCATTTTTCTGTCTTTAAAAAATTCCCTCTGGCAAGTGTCGAGCTGCGCGATGTGGTAGTCAAAATTCCCGATGACTTCCAATTTGCATCGCTTGACCCCATGCATGGCGATACCTTGTTGTATGCCCGGCATCTTTTTCTTCAGTTGAACATGAGGCAGCTGTTGCGCAAAGAGTACCAGCTGGAAAAAATTTCAATAAAGAATGGTTATTTGCAGGTGCTTACCGATGAGCAAGGCCATTCATCTATGAATATTATAGCCCAGAGCTCCGGAACCACTAATTTTCGGGCCAGTATAAAATCCTTTTCGCTAAGCAATGTAAGCATCTACAGTGAGTCTGCCAACTCACGTATGCAATCGTCGGTGACCATAAAAAAGGGAGAAGCGTCGGGGAGTTTTACTCCATCCAATTTCACCGTAAAGGTAAAAGCAGAGGGTACGGCCGAAAAAATGGTGCTCAGAAACGAGGCATTAAAACCTATGCAGAAGGTAAAGCTGGACGCGACCCTCACAAAAAGCGAAAACCAGTTTTTAATACACAAAGGCTTATTCAGCATCGGCAACATTCCCATGCAACTGGCAGGTAGTTTTCAATCGGGAGAAAAGACCATGGTGGATCTGCTTTTTTCTGCAAAAAATGTATCCGTAAAACAAATCGATAACAATTTACTGAATGATTTATTGGGCCGCAAGGGCTTTGATGCAAAAGCGGGTGTCTTAAGCATAAATGCCAGTGTAAAAGGATTCATAGAGCATTCCGTCCCCGTTGTTAAGGCTGATTTTGTGTTATCCGGAGCAAAAGTTTTGGATACGGAAAGAGGCATTGCTTTTTCGGATATTTATGCGCGTGGGCTCGCCTCGAACCATCTGAACCGGCAAATACGAAATACCTTTGGAGTAAAAATCGATAGTTTTAATATTTCCTTTGGTAATAGCAATCAGTACGGGAGCTTACAGCTCATCAATTTCAAAAACCCTTCCCTTTCTGCGCAGCTAACAGGCGAACTTACCACGCAGGACATCAACCGGTTTGCCGAGGTTAAATTTGCACAGCTCCATTCGGGCAGTATTGCAAATGCCATTCAAATTAAAGGATACCCAAAGAAGGAAGCTAAAAACAAATATAACATTACAGGGGGGTTAACATTCAACAACCTGCAACTCCAAGCTACCACCTTTCATAGTCCCAGGATATGGGTAAACGGAAACCTTCAGATTAGAAACAACCATTCCTTGCGTCTCGATTCCCTCTATTTTCAGGCATTAAACTCTAATTTGCTGGTTAGTGGAAATCTGACAAATTTTCAGAAAAAAGCCGCCGAACCTGTTTTTGACGGCTCCATTGTTTCAAGCCACCTGGTGGTAGAGGATTTTTTATCGCAGAACGAAGAAAACGAAAAGCGTGAAACCCACCTTCGATTTCCCGATTCCATTATAGTGAATGGACAAATAAAGGTCGATAGCTTTGCTTTTGGGAAATTTAATGCTGCCAATATCAGAGGTTTTGTAAGCTACAAAAATCAGTTGCTGAAAATAAACGGTTTTCGGTTTGATGCGTTCAGCGGAACGACCAGTGGCGATGTTTCCATTCAGCAATATCCTTCTAAGGATATCCAGCTCACTGCCAAAGCCTTTATACGCCGCAACAACCTGGAGGAATTGTTCTACGGTTTCAATAATTTTGGACAGGAGGTTATAAACAGTGAACACCTGAATGGATTTTTATCGGGCACTATAAACTATGTTTCAAGCTGGGATGACCAATTGCATATTAACAAGGGTTCTATCATAGCAACCGGGGATATTCTTATCGAAAAAGGAGAACTGAATAATTATGCGCCACTACTTGGCTTATCGAAGTTTATTGAAGTAGAGGAGCTAAAACACATAAAGTTCGATAACCTTCAAACCACAATTAATATCCGCAATAAAAAAGTCTTGCTCGACCAAACAAAAATTGCCTCATCGGCCATCAGTTTTAGTGGTTCGGGAATTCACGATTTCGATAACAAATATGAATACCGCCTGCAGGTAGGCCTTTCCGATATCCTTTGGAAAAAGGCGCGGAAAAGAAACAAAGATATTTCTGAATTTGGATACATTGTTCAGCAGGATAAAGACAGGACCCTGGTGCCTGTTCTAATTGCCGGGAAAGGTTCCAGCTTCGATGTAAAATATGATAAGCGTACTTCGCGCGCTAATTTCAGAGATAAAATGCAACAGGAGAAGCAGGAATTGAGAAACTTATTCAGTAACCAGGAAGTGGAGCAGGAATCGGCCCCTGCTGTGGAAACAGTAATTGAAGAAAAAGAACCTGCATTGCAAAAAACCGATTCGGGCAAGTACCAGCACAAGTCAAATAATTTTGCCATAGAATGGGACGATAGCGAGGAGGACGAAGATGAGGAAATGGAATAAGGGATGATTGTGGCTGGACAAGTTTAACCGAAACTAATATCTTGCATGAAACGAAACACTATAAATCACAGATTCCGGCAACTTAGAATTTGTAAGGATGCTATGGATCGGTACCTATATAGCAGAAAAACCATATTCTCCTTACCCTTTGAGCTTAAAAAATCAGCATTCAAGTGCACTGACGCTGTACAAAGCACCTGTCGATACATTACTAAAGGCTGTTGGCGACGATCCTTGCCCTCAAGCGGCGAATTCCATTCTTTCCCAGATTCATTTCAAGCAGCAAACCCAATGAGTAACCAAATGAAAGATTGGTGCATGGGAAAAAGTACCTTAACACACCTCTCCAATAACCCATTAACCCAACATCCCTCAATAACATGAACATATACACACGTAAACTTCGATTTAAGTACCTGCTTTTCTAGCTTGCCATATCCATAGGAGTAGGCTCGCTATACTATACCAGCAAGCTGGTTGAAAAGCTGGCACATGAGGAACGCAAAAAGGTAGAACTGTGGGCCAAGGCGACCAGCCTGATTATTAATTCCGAGGACGATCGCAGCTTATTGTTCCTGGTAGAAGTGATTCAGTATAACGAAACCATTCCGGTTATTGTGTTGAATGAGGAGGGCGATATAATTATGATGCGAAACCTCGACAGCCTGCGGATTGAAAACCCGGCCTATGTGGAGAAAAGCCTTGCACGTATGCGCGAACATTCTGCCCCCATCGAAATCAACTTGGGGGAAGACCAAAAACAATACCTTTACTACGATCGATCCACCATCTTAACAAACCTCACCTACTACCCCGTTATACAATTGTCGGTTATTCTCGTTTTTCTTTTGGTGGCCTATTATGCCTTTAGTACATCAAGAAAGGCTGAACAAAACCAGGTATGGGTAGGGCTTTCGAAAGAAACTGCGCACCAGTTGGGAACACCCATTTCATCGCTCATGGCCTGGATGGAAATTTTAAAGGAAAAGCTACGTGAAGAAAAATTTGTGGGCGAACTCGAAAAAGATGTACACCGCCTGGAAAAAATCACTGACCGCTTTTCGAAAATTGGTGCCAAACCCAAACTGAGAGATGAGAACCTGAACGATGTGGTTGAAAGTGCCGTTGCCTACCTGCAAACCCGCTCATCGAACAAAATAACCTTTGAAGTAATTACTACAGATACGCCCATTGTGTTGCCCTTAAATGTGCTTCTTTTCGAATGGGTGCTTGAAAATATTTGCAAAAATGCCATGGATGCCATCGAGGGAGAGGGTGCTATTAAAGTAAGTGTTATCGATAACAATAAATTCGTTTTTATTGATATTGGTGATAACGGAAAAGGTATTCCGCGTCGCAAGCATAAAACCATTTTTAAACCGGGTTTTACAACCAAAGAAAGAGGCTGGGGACTGGGACTTTCGCTAACCAAGCGCATTGTTGAGGAATACCATGGTGGTAAAGTTTTTGTGGCCAACTCGGAACCCGGAAAGGGAACCACTATCCGGATTATTCTGAACAGAGTATAGGCTCCGTAATCCCATGTCACAGGCGTGCCATTTGCCCGACCGATTGGCATGTTAAGCGCATGGCCCCTTTCGATGAGACACGGTACAAGTCTGTGGCTGGCATAAATTTAAACCTATGGTTATGCCAATGTTTTTAAGCCACCGGTTACAACCGCCCATTAAAACTGACCTAAGATCAAATGATGTATTCTAAAAAGTGTAACTTAGGGT
>DNTK01000289.1 GCA_003508755.1 Bacteroidales bacterium
CATACGGCAATTTCAGTATTTACAATAACCCATTGCCTGTAAATAATGAAGAAATCCACTATTATATGGCAACACAAGCATACACAACTCCTTTCACATTAACCGAAAGCCCTGTGTTGTCAATGCCAATTGCATTATCAAAAGACAGTTTACCAATAGGTATTCAGGTTATTGGTAAAAGATATGAAGATTTTAAACTTTTAGAAATCGGTAAAGTATTAGACGACTTTTCGGAGAAATTTTACTTTCCTTTACAATAATGAAAATTGAAATTAACTGAATAATGCAAGCAGGTAACATTAGTTACCTGCAAGCAATTACAACAGGACAGAAAGAGATAGAAAATGGAAATAATATTTAACTGGATAGGTGGAGCAACTTTCATTTTGACTATTGGAAATTTGAACATTGCCATAGATCCTGTGCTATGTGAAAAAGGGACAGTTCAAGATTATTTTTGGTTCAAGTCGGAAAGAATTGAACAACCTATTTATATAGAAAAGGACTTTGAAAATATTGATCTATGGCTAATAACACATAACCACGAAGACCATCTTGACAGCATTGGACTATCAAAAATCTCGAATTCATCAGAAATAGTCTGTAATAAAAATTCTTCCAAAATATTACTAGAAAAAGGAAAAAATTACTTGACAGTTTTAAGTTGGAAACAAACAAAAGAATTTAGTATAAAAGGTTACAAAATAGAAATTGAAGCAATTCCTGCAATTCACGGAATAAACCCATTAAGTGCTTTACTCGCTGGAAAAGTAAATGGATATTATTTAACCATAACAAAAGGAAAAGAAAAAATAAGAATTTACATTACCGGAGATACAGTTTATAAAAACAAGACTATAGAAGCACTTGAAAACAGGGAGATTGATATACTTATTCCGAATATGGGTGCGGCAAAACAAGGAAGTTGGATAATGACTTTGACTTTAAATTCAAGAATGTTAATGAAAATGATTTCCAAACTGAAACCTGAAATTGTTATTCCTGTTCATTATGGGACTTTTGAACACTATAAAGAACCAGTGGAAAATATAAAAGAAATAAATGATAAAAGGATTAGACTGGTAGCAGTTGGAAGTAAAACAGAATTAAAAATTAAGAATGCCAGCAGGTAAAAATTAAGTTCTAATGATGCGCTTTAGGGCTTCGGTTCATTAGAGCGGGTGTTGTAAACCATAAAGACATGAAAGAGTATCATACCAAAATAGAAATTAATGCTTCAAAAGAAAAGGTATGGAGTGCCCTAACCGATTTTGAAAGCTATAGTCAGTGGAACCCATTGGTTTCTGCAATCACAGGTAATTTATCCGAAGGGGGAACAATCAAAACCACCATTGTTCCCTTGCAAAATACATTTGAAGCAGTACTCCTTTCTTTCAAAGAAAACAAAGAAATAGTTTGGAAGGGAAAGCAGGGAGCTAGCTTTTTACTGGCAGGTGAGCATTACTACCGAATAAAAGAAAGTAACAAGAACCTCGCTACTCTGGAACATGGAGAATACTTTTCAGGAATTCTCTCTGTTTTTATTTCAAAAAAACTTCTAAAGAAGATGGAACAGGCTTTTGTTGCACATAACAAAGCATTAAAAGAAAGAATTGAAAATGACAAATAGGCAAATTCTTATTTATGGTGCGAATGGCTACACTGGTAAGCTATTTGCCAAACACCTGATTGCAAAAGGAATTAAACCAATACTAGCTGCAAGAAGCGCAAAAGTGGAGCAAACGGGTAAAGAGTTGAACTGTGATACCCGCATATTTAGCACAGATGATGCGACAGAGCACTTACATGACATCGATTTCCTCGTGAATTTAGCTGGACCATTTTCAGCTACCCAAGACGGTTTAATTAAAGGATGCATAAACTCTAAGACACACTACCTCGATATCGCTGGTGAATTTGCTGAAATGGAAAATGCGTTTAAATATGACTTAGATGCTAGGGAGTCAGGAATCGTGATACTTCCAGCAGCAGGTTTTGGTGTGGCACCGACAGATGTTGCCGCTAAAATGGCATGCAGCAAAATCTCAAACCCCAATCAGCTTACCATAGCTTACGCGACTGTTGGAGGAGCTTCCCGTGGGACACTAAAAACCGTTTTGAAAGATATCCAAAAAACAGGGCACATACTTAAAGATGGTCAATACGAAATGGCACGACCTGCCCAAAGTGAGATAGATGTTACAGTATATGAAAAAAAGTTTAAAGCCGTTTATAATCCTTGGCGTGCTGATTTATTTACGGCCCACCTTTCAACTGGTATAAATAGCATAGAAACTTATTCTGAATTTCCTGGATTTGTGGTAAACATGATGAAAGGCAAGCTAATATGGTTAAAGAACTTACTAATTAATAGGTTGATTAATTTTTTACCCGAAGGACCTTCTGACAGTCAGCTGAAAAAAGGAAAAACGTATATAAAGGCACTTGCCAAAAATGATAATAATGAAGTGGCAAGTGTTGAAATTAAGGGTCCAGAAGCTTATCGCTTTACAGTAATGAGTATAGAGAAGCTTATCGATTTGATTGCGGAATATAAAGGTGAAAAAGGTTACTTGACGCCTTCTATGCTAGGTACTGAATGGCTGAAAGGAATAGAAGGAGTGGAAATAAAATAATACGGTTTACAACAATAAATATACGTAATGGGGGCTGATGCTAAATATGATAGTTTAAACAATAAATAAATCATATATCGGTTGGATAACTTGAAGTTCCGAAATCCCGTACTACACATATTCAAGCTGTTGTGCTCAATAGCCAGTAGAATCGTACAATCACACAAGCTTTGTGATTGTTT
>DNTK01000040.1 GCA_003508755.1 Bacteroidales bacterium
CATCGGTAACCAAGCCATAATCATCAGCAGAGGAGTTTATTTCGGTACCAAGATGTATGGGAGGCTTAAAACCGTTGGTTGTTTCAACACTGTAATAGATATCCTTGCCACCCAGTCCGGGAAGACCATCACTGGCAAAAAACAATCGTCCAGTTCTGTCGATAAAAGGGTAGGATTCATTGCCGGCAGTATTCAATGCGCTCCCGAGATTAATGGGTTGCTGCCACTCTCCGCTAACGTAATTAGCGTAATAAATGTCTGTGCCTCCATAGCCTCCGGGCATATCAGCTGCAAAATACAATCGGTTCTCGTACTCCGAATATGCGGGTGTACCTAAAGAGTATTCCGGGCTATTAAACGGGAAAGGTTTAATATTCGTCCATGCACCGTTAACTAATTGAGCTTCGTATATTCCCATGGTATTCGAAGGTACATTGATGTCTTTAAATTTGCCTTCGATTAAATTATTCCTGGCAAAAAACACCCTGCTACCATCACTGCTAAAGGTTGCCGGTCCTTCATTTAGAATTGTAGTAATCTCTTTAGAGAAGAGCTCAGGACTCTTCCAAAATCCGGAATCTTTTTGAGCAACATACAAAAGATTAAACAACCGCCCCTCATCGCTTTGAATACTTGCATTACTTAGTGAATTTGAACAAAACACCAACCCCTCTTTGTAAAAAACAGGCGCAAATTCATCATTTACCGATGATGAAACAGGTAGTAACTGCACAGAAAAGTCAATGCGCTGTGCAGAAAGCGTGGCAACAAAAAATGCCGCCAAAAACATTACCATATTGCGAATAATGGCTTGCTTCATTATAAGGAACTCCGGTTTTGAGACAAAACAATTAGTGGCAATCAAAAAAATCACCTCAAAAATACTTACTTTTTTATTTGGATAGAAAAGAAGTTAATAACAAGACCTGATAATATATTCAGTTCTTGCTGGCATCAAAAACAGGAAAAACCTTTTTAAGTTAAATTCGCCTAAAACCTCCTGGGCCCTACAACGCGGGCATTAAAATTGAAAAGATACTTAAGCATCACTTCATGCGAGCCTCCGTAATAACGACTGGTTTTCTTTAAACCCATATCGTAGGAGTAAGCTATTCTAAGTTGGTTGGTGGCTTGCAGTTGCAAAAGAAAAGCAAATGCATCGACACTGCGATATGTCAGACCAGCCCATAGAAATTCATTGTAGATAAATTGTCCACTCAATTCGGCCTGAAAAGCCTCACCCGGATTAAATTTTAACAAGGCTGATGGAAAGAATTCAAAATTATTGTTCATCTCAAACCTGTAACCCGAGGTAAGGTACACATTGTATTGCGATAGATCGTTCTTTAGCTCCAACTGATCCTTGTCCTCGCCTGAGTAGGAATAACTGAACAAGAAAGGGGCAGATAATCCCAGAAAGAAGTCGTCGGTATAATAGTAAAAACCTGCACTAAAATTAGGATTTGTTGCACTTATTTTCTCCTGGGTAAGTTCTAAATCCTGCACATCGACGGACTTTAATTTGTCCCATCCGGCATCGAGAAAACTGATGCCCATACCAATACCAAATGATAATTTAGCATCACCGACTTCAATCATGTAGGCATAATTAGCCAGAATGCTGGTTTCGCTGTTTACACCAATCTGGTCGTTTACCACCAATAAACCCAGTCCTATGAGTTCGTTTCGCAAAGGTGTATGCAGCGATGCAGTTATGGTCTTTGGGGCTCCTTCAAATCCTGTCCATTGATTGCGGTAGGTAATGGTTGCACTAAAGGCTTCTTCGGTACCGGCATAGGCCGGGTTTATAGCCATTCCATTCAACACATATTGGTTGGATAATGAGTGCAACTGGGCATTTGCCAAAAGAGGCACAAATACTATGACAATATGTACTATCCACCTCCTCATTTTATCGCTTAATTACCACAAAGCCTTTTATTAATCGTGAATTATTAATGTTTGCCACATAAAAATAGGTGTCGTTTGCCAGCTCTACTCCTGCTTTATTGGTGCCATCCCAGGGATCATCGTTCGAATAACTATTGCTTTGATAGACTTCTATACCCCATCTGTTTAAGATCGTTAACTCAACGTTGTCAACATCTTCAATTCCTAAAATTATGAATGTGTCGTTTTCGCCATCGTTGTTGGGAGTAATTACATCGGGGATTAAAATATCAAACACATTTATTCTAAGATTTGCAGTGTCCGTGCAGGAACCATTGGTAACTTCCCATAGAAGTTGGTTTTCTCCGAGTGACAAACCTGTAATTTCTGTAGTAATTGCCCGGTTATTCGTTATAGTTCCTGACCCAGTTGTAACGGACCATTCACCTGATTCGTTTGAACGTATCGAATCTGCTTTTAAGGGTGTCTCAAACACATTATAGAGATCGGGAACTGCGTTTACTCTGGCTACTGGTGCTTCGATAAATTTTATAATCACCGAATCGGAATCAACGCAAATACCGTTTGAGTCGGTTCGAATAAACTCATAAATTCCAACACTGCTCACCGAAACATCTGCATCCGCAAAACTGGCATCGGGCTCATAGCTGGCTGTTCCCGGTCCGCTTCCCATTTCCCAGTTTCCATCGATTGTTCCAAATGCTTCCAATTGATAGGTTGTGCCACAAACAGAATCATTCATGCCGGCATTAACATCAGGTATTTGAAGGAAGCGTATGGATACGCGAGCACTATCGGCACAAAATACATTTGTTCCTTTCCATTGCAGTACATAATCATCATAATCGCCATCCGAGATAGAAGCTACAGTATTCGCAGCATTTTCCTGTGCAAAATTCACATCTACTGGTCCTCCAACGGTTGTCCATAAACCCTCTCCAATGCTAATGGTTGCATTGATATTTGCCACAGTACCACAAGTATCAAAATCCGGCATTACAGTGACCACAGGTTGTTCGACAAAACGAAGCTCAATGGAAGAATCGGCTGTGCAGGATCCATTATCGACCGTCCAGGTAAAAATATACACCCCTGTATCAACAACCTGAAGACTCGCATTCGGGCTTTCAGCCGCAAATAAAGCTCCGGGTGGACCTATATAACTCCACTGAGCCGGATCGCTTGAGGGTTCGGCATTCAGTGTATAATTAAATCCACAAATGCTATCATTGTTACCTGCAACAGCCGTTGGCACCTCCTTAAATGTAACATTTATGGAGGTTTCATCTTCACAGTAACTATTTTCAACACGCCAATTTATTGCAAATGTGCCTGGCATGGAAGCCACAGCAATGGCAGCAGTATCATTCTCGCTCGATTCAAATGAGGTTATTTCGGGGTGTATTGAACTCCAGGTTCCTATACCAAAGCTATTTCTGGCATTCAGCTGAAAACGTAATCCACAGGTATCGTCATCCAGTCCTGCATAAGCAATAGGTTGCTGATACATCTTTATTATAATTGCAGAATCATCAACACAGCCATAGTTGGATTCGCTCCATCTGAGTTCATAGTTACCTTGGGTGATTGTAGATATATTCGTTACTGGTGAAGAAGCCCCAGATGTAAAGTTAATATCTCCTGTCCCTGACCCTAAAAAATTCCAGCTCCAGGCACCTGTATCAACGGAGGGCGTTGCTTGTAAGAGGTAATTTAATGTACAGACGCTATCACCCTGACCGGGATCGGCTATGGGCTGTTCATGAAAAACAATATTAATAAGGGTATCATCCGTACAAATATCGTTTATCTCCTGCCAGGTAAACTGGTAGCTGTTATCATACGTATTTACATTGTTTATCGATAAAATACTGTCTGTTTCTGTGTAGTCGGGTGTATCAGGGCCTCCTGTAAACGACCAGGTACCATTAGCTGGTTGTATTGATGGATGAGCGATGATTGTTGCAGTATTGCCGCAATTATTAGCTTTAAAATCTGCATTGGCATGAGGCTCTTGTCTGTAAATTACTTCAACAGTATCAGCATCAACACATAGTATATTTACGGTTGGTAGGGATATATCCAGTATTTCAGTCCAAACATAGTTATATGTGCCATATTCATTAATTTCCACATTGGAAACAGGACTTGATGACCCTGAAAATATTGAAGTGTCGGGATTAGAAAATGATGTCCAAAGTCGAGATGTGAAGTTAGGACTGGGAACAGCACTCAGACTATATTCATTGCCACAAATTTTATCATCGGTGCCGGCATTGGAAATAGGTCCCTGGGTAAAATATACAACAACGGTATCCCTTCCGCTGCATGTACCATTAGATTCATACCATTCGAATAAGTAAGGATCATAAGAAGAAACACTTACTGAAATGTCCGGAGCTGTATTTCCATCTGGAAAGTTTACAAACCCGGGTGCAGAGGCAACTGTCCATTGACTAATAGTTGCATTCGGTGATAAAACTGCATTGAGGTTAATATCCTGATCACATGCAAAAGTATCCACACCTGCATTGGTAAAAAGCTTGTTAACTGTAACAGTAACTGTATCGGTAGTAACACAACCTCCATCATTTATGGCCCACACAAAATTATATATACGTGCTTCCGAAACATCTACCTGTGGTGAAGTTGTATCAGTTCTGGAGAACGTAGCTCCATCCAAGTCAATCCACATTCCTGTTCCACTTGTTGGCTCCGATGCATTTAGGGGAAAAGAAGTATTGCAGGTACTCCCTCCTGCACCTGCATCGGCATCTTCACAATTTGATAATTGAGCTATAAATATATTTGGGGGAGTGTTTGACGTCAGATTATACGAATCTAAGTTTAATGAGCCACTGTAAGTTCCAGCTGCAGCTATCTTCCAGCTATTGTTTTTGTTTACAGCAATAATTGAATCGTTACCTCCGCCATTAATGTGCTTCGACCAAAGGTATGCTCCTGCGTCATTAAAATAAGCTAAAAAAGCATCAAATCCGCCAACAGAGGTTATGGATTCAGATGGAAAATTAATGGTGTTCTGGAAGTTACCTGCAAGCACAATATTTCCTTTTGCATCAACATCAATATCAGAAGAGTAAGATTCATTTACATCTGCACACTCAATTACATTTACCCAGCCCGTATTATTGTCAAATATTGAATGTGAAGAGATAAATATATCAGCACCTGTAATTGTTGGCGAAATTGATCCATATCCAGGAAAAATAGCTCCGTTTACAATTCCTCCAGAGATATAAACACTATCGCCCTTTTGTGCTAAACCGTAGGCTCGGTCATCACCACTGCTGCCGATAGAATGAAAATGGTTCACATTACCCGAGGAACTAATATTGAGAAGAAAAATATCAGTAGTTCCAGAATTACTATTTGAAACTGATGAATGAAAATTGCCGTTAGTTTCGTAGTATTCAAGAGTGGCACCCGAAAAGTAACCTGTTATATATATTCTCCCCTGATTGACAGTTATTGCATTGGAAAAATCATTTCCTGCACTAGTAACTTCGGCACCCCATAATGTATTTCCTGATGTATCAAAACTGGCTATGAAAATATCAACTCCCCCAAGCCCGTTAAGTAGGTCCACATTAGGAGAAATTGTAAACCCTCCGTTATGTGTGCCTGTTGCATATATTATATTATTGCTTACAAATAAATCTCTACCAATGGAAGTATTTGTGTTATCACTCTTAAGGTACCAAATGCATTGCCCATCGGTATTGTACTTTGCAATAAAGAAATCCCCAGATGTTAAACTAATTTCAGAATGATTTGTATTAGCTGTTCCATTAAAATTACAAGTTCCCGTGCCAATCAAACCTGTTACATAGAAATTTCCTGAATTATCTACATGAATGGCCGTTAGACTATCTGAAGTTTCTGATCCTATTTTAAAAGCCCATAGCAATGAACCATCTGCATCATATTTGGCAACTAATCCATCTTGCTGTCCATAGGTTGAATTAAAATCAATACTAGGTATTCCGTTATCCGAAAAGATGGAACTTAAATCACCCTTCCAGTTTCCGGTAATAAATGTAGCCCCAGAAACAGGATCAACTTCAATATCGGTAATACTTTCATAAGCGGCTGAGTGAATACCTTCTGCCCATGTCCAAACAGGAGCCTGTGCTTGCACACCCATGCACAGGAAAAAACTAACACCAATATAGAGTATCTTTTTCACCGCCATAAAATTACAAAGAAAGTGTGCCTCGTGTTACTTTTGTTATTAACATTGCTTCTCTTCACACCGCTTATGTTCCGAGCAGAATGAGTATTATCCCTGCTAAGATACCAAAAAGTGCCAAAGCTTTTATTTTAATATTTACTTCCCTAAAAATCAGGGCCCCCAGACTAAAAGCTATCACTACACTTCCTCTTCGTATTATGGAAATTATTCCAATAAGCGATTCCGGCTCACTTAATGCATAAAAATAAAGAAAATCAGCAACCGAAAGCACTACTCCAATTGCAGGTATAGTCCATTTAAATTTGAATGACACGGAAGTATTGCGTTTGGGATACCAGAGAATAAACATAAACGGCAGCATAATAATTACCATGTAAATTGAGAACCACGCTTGCACCGCCATGCGGTTAAAATTCATAAGTAAGTATTTGTCGTACAAACCCGATACAGCGCCTAAAAGTGTAGCTCCGATTATGGCTATGATCCATTTGTTCCGTAAGAAACGTATACCCTCTCTTCTGCCCGCCAAGGAGAATATGTAAA
>DNTK01000454.1 GCA_003508755.1 Bacteroidales bacterium
AAATGCATGGGTGCCGAATCGTTGACATAATTCATGGCTGCATGCTTCATGAGGGCAGTTGATTGCAGAAAACTAAGTTTGCCACAGTAGTTTTCATAATCATCTATTCCTGCTCCTGCAACTATCCTTTCACACATCTCGGCATCAGAGGGTGCACCCAAGAAATATATTTTATAGGACTCTTTCAGCAACAAACTTAACTCAACCCATTTTTCTTCCGGAAATTGTTTTGTATACCAGACCGATGCTGGTGCCAGGCATATATATGGCTTATTATCAGAAGATTTTACCTGAGAAAAATCGCTTTGCGAAGGGTATAACTTTGGGTTACGAGACATATTGTTCGCAATATGCCTGATAAGATCCAGGTTTCTATCTACCTCGTGTACGCCTGCATCAAAACGATGATCGATCTTCACATCAAACAAAAATGAAAAAGGATTTTTTCTGAACCCGATTTTTGTTTTCCCTTTTGAAAAAGCAGCAAAAAATCCCGTGCTTGCAAATCGCTGCAGGTTTATCACATAATCATATTTCTCCTTTCTGATTGCAGTGAGTAGAGCCAGCAGTGCCCGGTATTTTTTTTCTTTTTTATTCCAAATCCAGCATTTATTGATTTTTGGATGACTTTCCAGCAGATTTTCATTTCCCTTGCGTAACATAAAATCGATGGTGGCATTTGGGAAAGAGGCTGCCAGGCTCTCAATAACGGGTGTTGCCAACACCACATCGCCAATAAAAGCTGTTTGTATAATCAGGAATTTATGCATATTGAGTTAAAGATTGAGATCAAGATTGAGAAACAAATCCTCAAACTTAATCTGAACCTTATTCTTAGTCTTTATCTTAATCTTAGAATGCTACATCGTACTCGCGAAGTGCATTATTTAAAGATGTTTTCTTATCTGTTGATTCTTTTCGTTTTCCAATTATCAAAGCACAAGGTGTTCCATACTCACCGGCAGGGAATTTCTTCGGAACACTACCCGGGATAACCACGGAGCGGGCTGGAATAAATCCCCTGTATTCTTTGGGCTCATTGCCAGACACGTCAATAACTTTGGTTGAGTTAGTGATAACCACGTTTGCTCCTAAAACAGCCTCTTTTTCGATATGAGCTCCTTCTACAATAATGCACCGCGAACCAATGAAGCAGTTGTCTTCAATAATAACCGGAGCAGCTTGTACAGGCTCAAGTACACCGCCAATGCCAACACCCCCACTTAAATGAACATGCTTGCCTATCTGCGCGCATGACCCTACGGTTGCCCAGGTATCTACCATGGTTCCGGAATCGACATAAGCTCCAATGTTTACATACGATGGCATCATTATTACACCCGGTGCTAAATAGGACCCATAGCGGGCAATCGCATGGGGTACTACCCTGACTTCTAGTTTATCATATCCTGTTTTAAGTGCAATCTTATCATGAAACTCGAAAGGTTTGGCCTCAATTACTTCCATTTTTTGAATAGGGAAATACATCAGTACTGCTTTTTTAACCCATTGGTTAACCTGCCATCCATCTTCCACAGGCTCTGCTACACGCAATGTGCCCTTGTCAAGTAATTCTATAATATCGCGTATTACCTGTTGTGTTTCGCCTTTTTTTAAAAGCTCACGGTTTTCCCACGCAGCTTCAATAATGTTGATTTGATCTGAATACATATACAATGAAAATTTATTTCGGTGCAAAAATACATTTATTTAGCTAAGCGCTAAAATCCATAAGGTCTAAAGTCATTAAGAATACCAAATCACATAAAAAATATTTAGGCTCTGATTTTACATTTCTTTTAACCTTAGCGACTTAAGAACTTTTGCACATTTGCACTTATATACTACATTTGCTCCAAATAAAACAAATGAGAAAATACATCATACTTTCACTCCTCGTTGTGTTTCAGCTTTCAAATGCACAGCAACTGCCCTTAGCTTATAAGAAATACTACGAAGCTTCATTTCTGCCGGCAAAAATATCCGAACAGTTTGTATTTTCCGATTCAGTTGCTTCCAAAATTTCAAAAGGAATCTGGTCATTATCGAGCAATACGGATAGTTCCGCAGGAACAAATCCTGATGCGCTGGTGCTCATTAATAAGCATGTGCTTGGTGATTTTATCACAGATGTGATGCTCAATCTTTCGATAGATAGCCAGGACTCTTTAAGTGCTTTCTATCTAATTTCGGGGTACCGCGACAGCGCCAACTATTATTTCATCCGATACAACGCATGGGGACTCAATTTCTACAAAATGTACAAAGGTGAGGTGAGCTTAATTGATTCTGATTCGAGTTTTAGGTTTTTGCATAATTCCTGGCAAAGCCTTCGTATAAATCGCTCTATTTTAACCCGTACTATCGAACTGACAAATAATGGCCAATTTGCCCGTTTTCACGATCCTAATCTAATCATGGGATTTATTGGCTTTGGTTTATCGCAGTCGAGGTTTGCGATAAAAAAAATGAGTATCTGGGCACCTACAGCCATTGAAAAGCAAGCACCTGAATTGAAGTAATTTCTGTAAACACTTTTCGTCGTGCCCGCATTGCTGTCCTGAGCATCACCATTTAAGATTGAGTAGCATTTAAATTGCGATGTAAACAGTATTTTTTCCCGGTGTCGCAAACTGTGAATATCTTTCCCTTCAACTTTTCAAATTAATACTGAAATTTGGGGTATCAGTAATTTTTTATTGTTTTCTGTGGCAATTCAGTAAAAGGTTATAATTTTGCGCCCTGAATTTCAGACGAGTATGAAAAGAGCCTCTATTGCATTGGTACCAATATTGTTTTCTGTTTTATTTATACATGCAACAAATACAGCAGAAAAGGAAGTGAATCCACATCTACTCAAGAATATCCTTGAGTATACCCCCTGGTATGTATCCCTCACCGATTCTTCCGGACTTTCAAAAGCTGCTCTTTATGCCGCTTATGAGGGATATAGCCGAGCTAAAAACGATAGCCTTCTCACAAATGACTCGCTTATTTCCATCATCGATTTTTCAAAACCCTCTTCGGAAGAAAGGCTCTTTTTAATCGATGTTAAAAACCAGAGACTGATTCTAAAAAGCCTGGTTGCACACGGTCAGCAATCGGGCTTGATTTTTGCCAAACGGTTCTCAAACAGGCCCAGCTCGCATATGAGTAGCCTGGGCTTATATAAAACATCTGCCACCTACCAGGGGAAACACGGTTACTCGATGCGACTCGATGGGCTAGAAAAAGGACTAAACGACAAAGCCAGAGAAAGAGCCATTGTTATGCATGGTGCACACTATGTGAGCCAAAAGTATATCAGTAAAAATGGTAGAATTGGCAGAAGTTTTGGATGCCCTGCCGTGCCCAGAGAATTAAATGCTACCATTATTGACTTAATTAAAAACGGCAGTTGTCTCTATATTTATCATCCCGAATTAAATAAATGATCTGATTTAAGCAGACTCTTTTAAAGCAGAATTATTTAAATAGCCTTCTGCCATTCAAAGATTGCTTCCAATTCCGTTTTGTCTTGCTTATATAAGTCCTTATGAAATTTTAGTCCGTTTTCGGTATCAGCAGAACAGGTGATGTATTGGATATGCACCTCAACATTAGCAGCAATATCGAATACTTCGCGTTCACGACCGGCAATTGACTCAGAGATACTTATCGAATCGTTATATGGGGCATAATATTTATCACTAAGATATTGCGCCAACTCATCGGGATGTTGCACACGAATGCATCCATGCGAAAAAGCCCGGTGTTCTCGCTTAAATAATCGTTTACTCGGAGTATCGTGTAAATACACTCGATAGTTATTGGGGAAAATAAACTTCACCTTGCCCAGGGCATTTCCCCAGCCATTCTCCTGACGAATCCAGTACCTTTTTCCAAGTGGGTCTTCATGATACCAATTAACCAGTGTGTCGTGAACAGTTTCCTCTTTCCAATTGATAATAAAATACCGGTTGCGTTTTAAATAGGAAGAATCTTTTCGAATTCTTGAAAGCATTTCGTTGTAAGCTATGCTTTTTGGAACAGTCCAGTAAGGATTTGTGATTATCTTTTCTAAACGGCTCGATAATACGGGTGTAGGTGTTTTTTCCTTACCAACCACCACATTAAAAGTTTTTTCTTCTTTATTGTTATGAAATGCATGCAATGAATAGGATGGAATGTTTACAAAAATAAAATTCCCGGAAGTAATTTCTACCTTGCGCAAACGATCCAAATTGAGTGCAATGCGCATGTAGTTTTTTTCCAGGCGTTCTGCCATGGAATTCACCGTTTGCCGACATAATTTACCCGTACTGCTTAGATGATTCTTTGCCTGATATATTTTAATAGATTGCTCAACCGAATGCAGGCTGTCAAAGGCAGGTTGTTCCAAAATACCTTCATAAAACAACACGGAAGCAAGGATTGATTTCGCTAATCCATCCGTTGATTTAGAAATGTTTTTAAGTGTCTCAATATAAACAGGAAGTTGCGCAATAATGCTGTTATACATTGGTATATTGGGTTGTTGCGCTAAAATAGTTTCTGAGAGGTTATTGGTTTCAATCGACGTGTTCAGGATATGTGGCATTCGAAATGCATAATCGAGAAACTGCTGTGTGGTGTCGTTCTGGCGGATCCCCTTGCTCAGAAGCAGCATGTATTTTATTGCACTGCGGGTTGCTGCAAGTTCGAGCTGAACACGCTGCCTCAGCTTGTTATCATCAAAAGCATCTTTTTCCATCTCGAACAATGTATTGTTAAGACTGGCAGCATTAATTATCGGTTCAGGCAGTCCAAAATACACCGCACTGTCAAGCAGTTGAATCAGGGTGTCCAGATGACCTGTACCTGTGTAATTAATTGTCCAGGCTGGAGAAAAGTGCCGTTGAGCATAAAACTCAGAAGTAAGCGCTTCGATAAAAAAATCCATGGAGCCGGAAACTGCCTGTGGGTTGAATTGAGAAGCTTTTGCATGTATTTCAAGCAAATGCTGACATTCGCTCTGATAAAAATCAATATGACTCTCACCCAGACGCGGATTCGTATTTTCGTGTCCAGCCAGCAGTATAAAAAGGAAACCCACTACGAAGTAACTTGCCAGGTTGTGGAATAAAACGCGAGATCTATGGAGGATGGTTGGATTGGTGGTGGTTGTAAATAAATTGCCCGTTCCCATAGTAATTAGATTAATTTCTATTTACC
>DNTK01000142.1 GCA_003508755.1 Bacteroidales bacterium
ACCCCAGCGAAGGAAGCACCCGCTGCTGAGGAGGCAAAAGCTGAAGAAACTAAAGAAGCGCCTGCCGAGGAAGCACAAGAAACTGAAGCGAAAGCTACCGCCAAAGAAGAAGCGCCTGCTAAAGCAGATGCAAAAGCTGAAGAGTCAACCGATGCTGAAGCGAAGGCTGATAAAGAAGAAAAAAAGGAAGAATAAAATCCTTGTCCCTCTATGATCAATCTGAATGATTGTGTCGAAATCGGGCTATTAACAAAGCCTCATGGTTATAAGGGACAGCTGATTCTTAAACTGCATACGTTTAGCTTCGACGAAATTGAAAATATGGAATGGGCCTACATCCTTATTGATGGACTGCCCGTTCCATTTTTTATTTCCGAATTCTCAGAGCGCTCGGCCGATTCCCTGATTATTTCTTTTGAGCATGTAAAGGGAGAAACCGAAGCCAGCAAACTTACCCATAAAAAGGTGTTTGTAGATAAGACCATCCTGCCAAGGAAATTTCAGTCTGCTCTGTCTGAAACTTCTTTAAAAACCTATACCGTTATTGACTCAGAAAGAGGACCCCTTGGTATCATTGATGCCCTCATAAATCATCCTCAAAACCCTCTATTGAGAATTCTGAATAAAAAACAGGAAATACTTCTTCCATACCAAGAGCAATTTATCGACAAGATTGACCACCACAGCAAAGAAATTTTCGTAACTTGTCCTGAGGGTCTGCTGGACCTGTAAATAATTCCACTTCATAGCACTTTCAAACAGGCTGATTGAGCCATCAAACCGTCTCAACTTTTTTCTCATTAGTTAGTAAAAACCTTGGATGAACATGTAAAAATGTTTGACGAACGGTTAATTTTTTTTGACGAAAGCAACAAAAACATATTATTATCGTATAGCTAGGTATAAACTACTAACTAACCACCAGGCAAATTGCAGCAATTTTTTGCAATCGACCTGTTTTAATAAGATGCTAAGCATGCGTGTTTGGGTTTAACACGCGTGCTTTGCACCTGGGCTATGAAGCTTTTGCTTTAATTTTCAAATTTTTACACGTGAAAACCACAAAACTACTAACTTTCATAGCAGCCCTTTGGTTGCTTCCAACCGTTGCCCAGAGTCAGTGCGACCTGATAACTGTAAATGGCAGCACACAGATGCCTGATGGGGTTTGTGCCCCTGTTACTTTTGGTATGGAAGCACACTTCGAATTTCTTGTACCCGTTGATACTTCCCTGGTTGAAATTCTTTACCGCTGGAACGATGCAGCCAATACCGAAACCCTTGTGAGTGGCAACTGGAATGCTGCAGGTGATTCTGTATGGGCTATGGCCACGCATGTTTACCCTCCTGATGATGAATGCAGCAAAACTGCAGAGGCAATAGTGGTTTATGATGGCGAATTATGCGTAAGCAGCGGCTATCAAAGCCAGGTGTTTGCGACCTGGGGGACCGATGAAGAAAACAGTGGTGAACTGCTAATTGATCCCGTTACTTATTATGTCTGCGAAGGGGTAGACGTAATCGACTTTACCTTTGCCGATAATTCCACTTTTAATTGTAACGTAAATATTGAAGCTGACCGACCAAACCGCCTCGATCGGTGGGTGCAGTTTTTTTATAATTCTTACAATCAGGCTGGCGACCGAATACCTGATGTAACAGTGCGCGATAGCAGCGGAACAGTGCACTCCATGACTGATGGCAGTGGGAATTACATCACCGACCTTTATGGTCCGGTAGTAAGGCATCCTTATCCGGCAGATGGACCCACAGAAACTTCCTATGAAATAACAGCCCCCGCTGGCGGAGTGGCGGGCGATATTTTTGAAATAACGCTGCGTAACTGGAATGTATGTAACCCTTATGACAACACCCCAAACGATGGTCATCCTCCGGCTGATATAATAAATGGTGATAATCCTCCTATTGAAACAACTGCCCGAATCGAAGTAATTGCTCCAACGCCTGTAACGGTTCCGGCACTTTTTGAATATTGCACAGGCGATAACATAGTGCTTTCGGCTACTGCAGGTGCTGCTGAAATTCGATGGTACAAAGATGCTACTCTCGATACTTTGCTATACACGGGTTCTGATTATTACCCGGAACAGCCCCCCTTCTTCCTCGACAGAGATGTGCCAGGAAGTTATACCTTCTATGTAACCACCTTCCAGGGCATATGCGAAAGTGCCCCCACTCAGGTCGATCTTGAGGTATACCAGGCTCCCGAACCTGCTTTGGCAGGGAATGACCAAACTATTTGCCACGATACCATTACTTTGTATGCCAATAACCCCAGCGCAGGATCAGGCTTCTGGACAACAACCAGTACAGCAAACATTTTATCACCTGCCGATTCCGCAACACAAGTTATTAACCTGGAGTTTGGACCTAACCTGTTTACCTGGACCATTACAAACGGTCCCTGTAACACATCGGATGACGTCATTATTTACAGCGACAGGCAACCAGATGCTGCCGATGCCGGAAGTGACCAGTTTTTATGTGATATGAATCCGGCTTTACTGGCAGCAACACCGCCAAATTACATGGGCAACGGTATATGGAATGTTGTATTTGGATCGGGAAGTTTTTCCGACAGCACGCTTCCTGCTGCACTCTATTCAGGAGCCGCACTTGATACGAACATTCTTATCTGGAGGGTTTCGAGCCGTTATGGAGCGTGTCCGGTAACATCCGATACAGTATTAATTGCCTCCGACAGGAATCCGGGTGTTGCCCTTGCCGGTGCTGATACATTACTTTGCGAAACAAATACCCTTGGCCTGTCCGGAAACGTTCCGTTAAATAACGGCACGGGTATCTGGAGAGCTCATGGAGCTTCCGGTACCTTCGCAGATTCGGCCCTTGCGGTTACAACGTTCAGTGGATTTAACTATGGACAAACAAAGATTTCATGGAACCTTACAAGCAGGCTTGAAATATGTCCAGTATCGTCAGACACCCTGTTCATTCAACGCGATCAGAATCCCGGAATTGCCAATGCCGGAATGGACAAGGCATTTTGCCTGGTCACACAGGATACACTCCAGGGTAATTTACCCG
>DNTK01000490.1:0-2231 GCA_003508755.1 Bacteroidales bacterium
GTAACTAATCAGTCTGCAATTTAGCTATAATATTTAAGGAGTTTAACACATTCTGATTGTTTTTAATTGCCGTATCCGTAATTGACCTTAACACTGCAAAGTTAAATGCGCCCTTAGTTGATTTGAATTGTCCCGATATTTTCTGTTTGACTTTAATGTTTCTTATGGCTCTCTCCGAGGCATTATTATCGGGTGGGACTTTGGGATGGTAAAGAAATGTAAAAAGATAGTTCTTATACTTGATAAGCCTTTTCTGAAAAGTAATGAGTTCTTTATGGCTTTTGTCCAGCTTGTAATTTATCAAGAAGTCCAACCGGTTTTCCAGGGTTGTCCTTGCCGGGTTATGAATGTAATAATCCGCTTCTCTCATTTTATTCTTTAAATTCAGGGCTTGTTTAAAAACCGATTTGCAAACCCTGCTCCACTTGTGCTTGTAAAGTTCTGACAAGTAATTCAAATCCCTTAACAAATGGGCAATACAAATTTGGTGCGACAAAGCATGGGTATTAAAGTGGCTTTTCCAGCAATCATGGACCAATACGGCATTTTTAAAACCATCTTTAAAGTTTTTGTCTATGCTTGCCATCCCCCTGTTATCTGTTATTGAGATAAACGTAACATCATTGTTTTGCCAAGTCCATGCCCAGTGTTTATCACCTGCCACTTTGACCCCTGTTTCATCCGTACCTACGGCATGTGAGGTATCGGATTTAAGTTTTTGTTTTATCAGTTCGTAAGCCGGAAGGGCTTTTTTTACAAGTTTATCCAATAGATAATGAATGCCTCCTTCGCTTATGGGAATATTGAAAACGTCTTTAACAAACTCCTGCATCCGTTTAAAAGGGATGTACTGACGGGAATGAAAATATCCGATCAGGCTTTCAATATTATTTCCATAGCTTACAGGAGCATTGGCCTGTAAGGGAAAATCACTCGTTGTTACATGGCCGCAACTGCAAACCTTACTATATATCCTGTGTTCGGTTACATGTAGTTTTATCTCCGGCACATCAATTACCTGGCGTTTTCCTGCAAACTCAAATGGGAGCTTACTGAGGTCATTCCCACAGCCCCCACAATAGCACGGCTTATGTTCATCTACTATGTCGGGATTTGAAACCATTTTCAATGTATTGCCCTTGTGTCCGGTTTGTCCGCCTGGCCTGCGACCGGTTTTTTCACGCAAACTTGTATTACGTTTTGGCCGGTTTTCGTCTTTTGAGGGTGGTATGGAACTGTTACCAGAGTTTTTTGGATGTTCGTATCTGGATAGGCGTTCTTTCAGTTCCTGATTTTCTTTCCTTAATATCCTGTTTTCTCTCTCAGTTTGTTCAAGACGCAATGTAAGATGTTCAATCTTTAGTATTAGTTCCGATATGATTTTATCTTTGTCCAAAACCCTTATAATTATATTGCAAACCTAATCGGTGAAAGCCATTAAAGCAAGTAATAGCAAGGGTTTTTATTAAAAAAGGGATAAGTTTTTTGTTAAT
Source organism: Bacteroidales bacterium (assembly GCA_003508755.1). Lineage (GTDB taxonomy): Bacteria > Bacteroidota > Bacteroidia > Bacteroidales > UBA10428 > UBA10428. The sequence continues at coordinate 1,494 of DNTK01000490.1, forward strand.
AACCGCTGATTTTTGAATAGCCTCCAAACATAGCTAACAAACACTTGTTAGCAATCTGATTTCATTGTTAATAACAGATGATTTTCAAAAAAAAACGGACTGAGAATTTTTCCTATATTTGACTCTGATTAGTTACATAAAAAGTAATGTCGAAAATGAATTGTTTGCATACATTGGCGGAGTTATAAGAGATAATGGAGGAATATTAATGAAAATAAATGCCGCCCCTGATCATATTCACATCTTATCAACACTTCCTAAGAACATCAGCCAATCAAAGTTTTTAGAGGAAATAAAGAGAAACAGTAGTCGTTGGATAAAGACCAAAGGAAAAAATTACACCAAATTTGCATGGCAAAGGGGTTATGGTATATTTTCCGTAAGCAGTTCCGGCTTAAATTCAATATCTAATTATATTCAAAATCAAAAAAAACATCATCAGAAAATTAGTTTTAAAGAAGAGCTAATATGTTTGTTGAAAGAATTTGGTATTGATTATGATGAAAAATATTTGTGGGACTAACTCAACTTAAATAATGGTGAAAAGATATATTGCTCTTTCAGAGCGCTGATGCTCGTCATTTGAAAAAACCTATTGCGGTGCAATAGGCTATTGTATTCTGCACCTTTGGTGCGCAGATATCGAAGAAATTAAGAGTTAGGATCATATTGGGTGTTGTATCTAGATCACCTTTACAATTCAAAATGGATTCCCCATTAAAATTAATGTGACCCAAG
>DNTK01000490.1:2236-4364 GCA_003508755.1 Bacteroidales bacterium
AAAGCCGATTTAATGGATCATCTGGAAAACAAAGAACAGCCTTTACCCGATTATATGATGGACATACTACGCCAGGTGGCAGCCGGACAATCGGCAAAAACAGTACTCCAAAATCAAATGTCGTTTTATCACAGAGATAAATCGCGCCTTGCACATCAAATGCTGGTAGCTTTGCACTACGACGAAATGTTTGATTACAATAAATACCGACTGTGGTTAGGCCGATTGGGCGGCATGCAAAACGATATAAAAAGTGTGGCCAGCTTTGTAGAAGAAGGAAATTACAGCGATGCCCTTGCATTGGCCAATTTATTTCCCGATCTTTATGGTCTCGAAAACAATGAACTCGCCGAATACGACTATTATATGGACTTACTCAATTTGAATATTGCGCTCAAACAACAAAACCGTTCCTTTAGCGATTTAAACGATGAGGAGTATAATCTATTAGCCTTTGTGGCCAATAATAGTATTTCACATGCCGGAGCAGAAGCCAAAGGATGGTTGGAACATTTTTATGGGGAGCATTTTTGCTACTGCTTAAATACAAATGTGGTAGAAAACAAATCTGCAACAGCATTTGCCGACCCTGCTCTTTGGGCCGAAGCTATGGGTTTAAAGATAAGTGCCGAACCCAATCCGGCCAATACCTGGGTGGCCTTTGATTATGAGTTGCCAATTGGTCAGGAAACAGCCCTATTGAGCATTAAAAGTGTTGATGGCAAACCCATTGCCGAGTATAGTATTTATGGCCAAATAGGACAAAAGGTATGGAACAGCCGAACCGTAGAATCGGGTACCTATATCTACGAAATTGTTTGTGGCGAATGGAAACAAACAGGCAAAGTGGTGATCATACATTAATCTAATTATAACCTATTCCTCAATTAATTGGGGAATAGGTTTTTTATTAAAACAAAATACCATGCGTTATATTTATATTTTTCTGCTGCTCTTTTTTGGCACATCTCTTTTTGCTCAGAACTATGTCATGACCTGGCAGCATTGCTATGGGGGTACTGAGCGTGATTGGGTAAGAAGTATCATACCCTATAAAGACGGCAGTTTGTTTTTTGGATATAGTAGGTCGAATGATGGTGATATATCCGATCCGACAAATACCAGTTGTGCATGGTTGGTAAACATCGATCAATTTGGTGAAATAGTTTTTGATAGTTGTTACAAAGGTGTTGCGGGAAGCGGGGCAAGTGGAACCAAACTTATGAAAAGCGATACGGCCTTTTATTTTGTCGGTTCAAGTACCCAATACACAAACAATGGACTCATGCAAGGCTATTGGCTGGCTCATCTCGATACTAATTTTAATGTAGTATGGCAAGATGTATTGGGAGGTTCCTATGCTGAAGATTCCAGGGGAGGGTGCATTGCCCACGATGGGGGTGTGATAGAGTCGGGCATAACCGGGTCGCCCGATGGCGATATTGAAGAATACTACGGTTCATTTGACAATTGGCTGGTAAAGAAAAACCCCGATGGAACTACCGGCTGGGTGAAAACCTACGGCAATGTGGGGCCCGAAGAAGGAGGAGAAATCATTCCCACCAGCGATGGAGGTTACTTATATGCAACCTCAGGTTATAATTATTTGCCCGGCAATACCTATTGCGAAGGCCACGATGGCCAAATGGCCCAAGCCTGGCTTATAAAGCTCGATGCCAATGGCGAAAAAGAATGGCACCGCTGTTATGGTGGATCTAAAAATGATCTTTTGGGTGATTGTATTGAACTTGACGATGGATATATAATTGTTGGAGCTACCTCATCTGCTGATGGTGATATCAATAATTTTCATGGTATCCCCGGTGAAAGTAAAGATCTTTGGGTGTTTAAAACTAATTTATCAGGAGATATTATATGGAGCAATTGTTTTGGGGGAAGTAAAGACGATGGAAGCTCATGGATATCAGAAAATGAAAATGGTAGTTTTACCATTTTTGGTAGTACGAAATCAATTGATGGTGATGTTCAAGGAAATACGAATGAATATGAAAATAATGTGGTTTGGATGCTGACCATTGACGCAGATGGCAACTTAATTTATCAAAAGCCATTTGGAGAATTAAATGCCCTTGGTTTTGTTGATTTTGCAAAAAAATCAGATTATAAG
>DNTK01000515.1 GCA_003508755.1 Bacteroidales bacterium
GAGTTCCTTTAATCCAGTGGCAATAACACGGGCAGCATGCATATGAACATCGCGATAGGCAACTCCGGGTCCCACTTTGTGAATGGATTGATTAAGGGCCTCCAGTACAATTGCATAAACACTTTTTTGCTGAGTATTGAATTTGCCACCCACAGGGCTGGTTCGGGTTATATCAGAGGCATAGTGCATGGCGGTTTCGGCTCCTGCATCTATCAATAAAAGCTGATTATCCTCGAGTTGATTTGTGTAGTATTCGTTATGTAAAATTTCGCCACGTACCGAACAGATAATGGAATAGGCGGCGGAACAATTATTTTTAAGCATCGAACTTTCGATGTGCCCGGCAATTTCATATTCATAGGTGCCGGCACGGGCCATCTTCATTGCATCAACGTGGAAATGTGATGTCGAATGGTTGAGTGCATCCTCGATTTGAGCCACTTCTTCTAAAGACTTTGTGCTTCGCTGCTTTACGACGGCTTTTATTAATTCAATGCTATGCCCGCTATTTACTTCCTCAATAGTAATGCCTAACAACTCCGACAACCAAATCTTCCTGTCGTTTGGATAAGCTGGCAGGTAATGGATTTCTTTTGAGCGTGTGAGGTCTTTTGAAATATCCGATGCGGGTTTCACTGCTTCGATTCCTGCTTTTGCAGCCCAGTCGCTTAATGGTGGTTGTGAGCCTGTCCAAACAGCATCTTCAACCGTGATATCGTTACCATATAATGTTGTTTTCCCGGTACTGCAATCTATCAAAAGGTTAAGACCCGGTAGATCAATACCCGCAAAATAAAGAAAATTGCTATCCTGCCTGAACCGATAGGGATTGCCTTTGTAATTTCGGGGACTAGGGTTGTTTCCGGCTATTAAAACATAACCCTTTTTTATTTCAGAAGCTAATTGCTGCCTGCGGTTTTGATACGTTGTGTTAGAAAACATAGGAATTATTTTTTAGAGTCACGGAAGTTAGAGTTTTTCTGAAAAATAAAAAATGATCCTTCATCTTGTTAACAAACACAATTCTTGTGCCTAACGGCATTGACGTCTAAAATTTTTTGCCCTAGCAATACCCCGGAATGCCGCTCTGTAGGCTAAAGAGCTGAATATCATAATAAATACACCTTTAATTTTATAATGATTTAATATACGAATAACTTGCTTTTTAAATTCAGAATGCTATATTCGTACTTTGTTACGGTTCCCTAACTACTACAAAACAATCTTTTGCAATGCCTTATCGTCGATTACCAAATACCGATGCTGCTCGATTAAAAGCTCTCCAGGCAGCAAATAGTAAAGGGAGAGAACTTCCTCCTTTTCAACTGGCCTTCTCGCAAAGCACCTTCCAGAAGGTTCAATCGTTTTTGCCGTCATTCGAAAAAGCAATGATTGAAGCAAAACAATCCTATGAAAAACAGGTTGAGCGTAACAAAGAATACATCAAGGTCATGAAAAAGGCAAAGCTCTATGTTTCTCACTTTATTCAGGTGATTAACATGGCAATTCTGCGCGGTGAGCTGCCGGCAAGCGAGCGAAATTATTTCCGCCTTGACGAAGATGAAAGAAAAACCCCTACTTTAAATACCGAAGCTGAGTTAATTGAATGGGGCCAGCAAATAATCGATGGCGAAGAAAAACGAAAAGCCCAAAGCCGAAGTTTAATAACAAACCCCACCATGGCTGTGGTAAGAGTGCGTTATGAGCAGTTTATTGATGCCTATAAATTCCAGAAAACACTCCAGAAAAATTACCAGCGGGCTCAGGAGAACCTTTCCGGACTTCGTGAAAATGCCGATGACATTATTCTTGATGTGTGGAACGAGGTGGAAGCTTACTATGCCGATTTACCGGATAGTGAAAAACGAGAAAATGCTGAATGCTACGGCATAGTTTATATATTTCGTAAAAACGAGATCGATAAAATCAGTGCCCTGGAAAACAACCAATATTAGCCTGATTTTTGCCCTTCTATTCTTCTGATTACTACAGCTAAAGTTATTATAAACACAAAACTAATCAGTGCCAGAACCCATCCCGACAGCAGCTGACTGGTTGATTCCTGATTTAGAGCAATTATGCCGGAAGAGTGTAGATAAAAATATGTGACCACGATAGTATTGTGGATGAAATGCGCTAAAACCGGCAACCAAATATTTCCCGACCAAAACATCAGGTAGCCAAAAAGCAATCCGAGAAAAAATCTTGGGATAAACCCATAAAACTGACCATGAACAGCGCTAAAAACAATTGCCGTTAACACAATGGCCATGGTTGTATTTTTTGAGATATTGAAGAAAATCTTTTGGAAAACTCCCCGAAAAATAAATTCTTCGCCAATTGCCGGTATGATAGCAATCATTAATAAATTCACAATATAGGTGCTGAAATTGTCTGCAATCAGAAATTGCTGAGTAAGCGATTGGGCAGCATTTTCCATCTGCTTTAAACGCGTTTCAAGGGAGCTCAAATAATCCGGGAAACCGATAGTTTTATTGTATTCAACTAAAAAATTAATGAAGGGAACAGCCAGAAGTATCAGAGCAAAAACTACCAGCACCGAAGCCAGGTAGGGCTTTCTGCGAATTGAAAAGTAAGGCTTCTCAGGAGTAGAAAATAACCACTGTAAAAAGAAACCAGGTATTAAAAAGAAACCTACCGATTGAACTATCTGGTAATATTTGAGCTGCCCCGTGCTTAAATTTGAGGTAGCTCCGTGCAATAACTGATTGGAGGTTTCAACATCAATACAAAAAAAGATACGGGATAATAAGAATCCCAGGAACCAAACAATAATACCAATCGTTACCATTGTTAGCAATGTAATCGTAAGCTTCAGTAAGGGAGTTGCCGAATTAAAATTGAGAAAGGGCATAGTAACCTTTTTTGTTATTTTTGCAGGCTAATATAGTTTGAATTATCGGGATATATAATAGCTGAGATAGATTTAAACTGAATAATAGATTCGTAGTGTTGAAGATTGGAAAAGTTCTGACGGATGATTTTCCCCTGCTGTTGGCCCCCATGGAGGATGTGACCGATCCTTCATTCAGGTATGTGTGCAAACAATTTGGTGCCGATATGCTCTATACGGAATTTGTTTCGTCCGATGGATTAATACGGAACTCAGATAAAAGCCTTAAAAAACTCGAGATCTACGATTATGAGCGGCCCATTGGCATCCAGATATATGGACACCTGATTGAGCCCATGGTAGAATCGGCAAAATTGGTTGAACAGGCAAATCCAGATGTCATCGACATCAATTTTGGGTGCCCAGTAAGCAAGATTTCACGGCGGGGAGCTGGGGCAGGGATGTTAAAAAACATTCCTTTAATGATTGAAATGACAGAGAAAATTGTGAAGGCTGTGAAAACCCCCGTCACAGTTAAAACCCGCTTAGGCTGGGACGAAGAAAGTAAACATATTGTTGAAATTGCTGAACGCCTCCAGGATGTGGGCATACAGGCACTAACCATTCATGGCCGCACCCGGGCACAACTTTACAAAGGCGAAGCCGATTGGACACTTATCGGGGAGGTAAAAAATAATCCCAGAATGCATATCCCCATTATTGGTAATGGTGATATCGTGCGCCCTCAAAAAGCAAAGGACTATTTTAGCCGCTATGGTGTAGACGGCATTATGATTGGCAGAGGAGCCATCGGAAAGCCATGGATATTCAGAGA
>DNTK01000434.1 GCA_003508755.1 Bacteroidales bacterium
ATTCCCATCTTGTTTTAGCTGAACCTGGGTACCTATCAGAAAGTCAGATTCATTCCAGGTTAATCCTGCACGGAACCAACTCTTGGGCTGTTGCTTTATATACTTGCTGTAGGCCGAGTTGGAAATATTCTTAACATGTATGCCTATGCTTAACTGGTCAATTGGGTGTGCATTCAATCCAATTTCGCCGGCAATTGTCCGGACTGTTTCATATTCGCCGGGCAGTTTACTGGTAAATACATCAATTAAAATTCCTGCATCTATTTTCTCACTCAGTTTGTGAGCATAGCCAATAGCCGTTTTTTGTTCGTTATAGATCTGGGTACCATAATAGGAATACGAAGCAGCAAAGCCGCCTTTTTCGTAAGGCCAGATGGCCGCAAATGATCGGGTACTCATTTCTTCCAGAAAAAACTGGTTATGGTAACTAAAACCGAATGACGGGTTACTGTTTCCGGCGATGCCTGCCGGGTTATGATAAACCGACCATGTGGTTCCAAGTGTTAAGATAGCATTGGCCATCCCGGTTTCGCGTGCACCAGCAAGAAAAGGATTATCTGAGGCATGTATAAGTTGTACAAAGTAAACGAACAATATTACCGGAATGCACTTGACATAAGGGTAAGACATGACAGGTTTGGTTTGGTATTACGTTTAACTTAGTCCCTCCCTTTCTTTTTGGAGGTTATTAAAAGCAAGATACAAAAAACAATGTAAGAGCAAAATGCAGTAATAAAAAAACGCCGAAACATTTTTTGTTACGGCGCTCTATTTATAATAGAATATTCACTTTATTTCTATTGCCCTTAGCGAACTAGTTGGTTTTGTATTTATATTCTACACCCTTTAAATCTTCGTTCGCTTTAACAATCTTATTCTTTAACCCAGCCTTAAAGTCGGCTAGTTTTTGTCCTATTTCAGGATTACCGGCAGCAAGAATTTGAGCAGCAAGAATACCGGCGTTTTGAGCGCCATTGATACCCACTGTGGCAACAGGTATTCCCGGAGGCATTTGAACAATAGCAAGTAAAGCATCCAATCCGTCAAGGCTGGCATTGATGGGTACACCAATCACTGGGATTTTAACCATGGAGGCGATTACACCTGGCAGATGTGCAGCCATACCTGCTGCAGCAATAATTGCTTGTATTCCTCTGCCTTCGGCATTTTTCGCAAATTCTTCAACTTGCGATGGTGTGCGGTGTGCAGATAAAGCATTTATCTCGAAAGGAATTTCCATCTCGTTTAAAAAATCTGCGGCTTTTTTCATAACAGGAAGGTCGGAAGTGCTTCCCATAATAATGCTTACTTTTGGATTCATTTGCTGTAATATTTATTATTATATAATTTAAGGGTGCAAAGATCGGAAAAGAAAATTATATGACAGCTTTCATAATGGATTCTTTTATATATTCATATTTTCGTACGTGAAAATGAAACTATCGGAATGTCGGAAATAAAAATTTTAGACAAACATTTTAAGATTAGCCTTTCTGCAGACATAATTCAGGAGCGAATAAAGGGAATGGCTCAGCAGATTAATACTGAATTAGCGGGCAAAGATGTCGTTTTTGTGGTAATTCTTAACGGAGCATTTGTATTTGCAAGTGATTTGTACAAGCGAATAAACCTTGAAAGTAAAATTTCATTTTTAAAGCTTGCTTCCTACGAGGGGACCTCTTCCACAGGACGAATTAAACAATTAATTGGGTTAAATGAAGTATTAAAAGACAAAACAGTAGTTGTTATCGAAGATATCGTGGATACCGGTCATACCCTCGATACTATATTAAAACAGCTTGGTGGATTTGAACCCGCCGAAATTCGAATTGCCTCTTTGCTTTTTAAACCGGAATCATTTCTATACAATTACAAGATTGATTATCTTGGTTTTTCTATACCTAACGATTTTATTGTAGGTTATGGACTCGATTATGACGGATATGGAAGAAACTTAGACAGTATATATACCATTTATAACCCTTAATAATTGTATCTATGTTAAACATTGTTCTCTTTGGCCCTCCAGGCGCAGGAAAAGGCACACAGGCCGAAAAACTTCTCAAAAAGTATGAACTCATTCATCTGTCTACCGGAGATATTCTGCGGGGAGAAATTTGTGCAGAAACCCCACTTGGAATTGAAGCAAAAAAGTCTATGGACAAAGGGGAACTTGTTGCCGATGAAGTGGTGATAGCAATGATGGAGGCTAAAATTGATGCCAACAAAGAAGCAAAGGGCTTTATATTTGATGGATTTCCGCGCACAACAGCCCAGGCGGAGGCTTTGGGTGAAATGCTTCACGAAAAGGGAACAAACATTACCTGCATGCTCGCATTATTTGTTGATGACGACGAATTAATAAAACGTCTTTTGCTGCGTGGAAAAGATTCAGGAAGGGCAGACGATCAAGATCAGTCAGTAATCGAAAACAGAATAAGTGTTTACAACAAAGAAACAGCACCTGTAATCGATTTCTACGATACTCAGAATAAATATATTTCAATTGATGGAGTCGGAAGCATTGATGAAATATTTGCACGTTTGTGTGTGGCAATCGATCAGTTAATTTAAGTTATACACTGCTGGCATTCCGATTGCCAATGAAAAATGATAGATGGGCGATTCGAACTTTGTTGATTATATTAAAATTCACTGCCGTTCGGGTAGAGGAGGAGCAGGATCTGCTCATTTGCGTAGAGAAAAATATATTCCAAAGGGTGGACCCGATGGAGGCGATGGTGGCCGCGGAGGACATGTAATAGTTCGTGCGAATCGCAATATGTGGACACTGCTCCATTTACGGTATCAGAAGCATATAAAAGCCAGCCATGGCATGCCGGGTGCATCAGCGATGAAAACCGGTGCCGATGGGGAAGATGAATACATCGAAGTTCCCCTGGGAACCATAGCCAAAGATGCTGACACAGGACAGGTTATTTTTGAACTTACCGAACACAACGAGGAAAGGGTATTGGTTCATGGAGGGCGCGGAGGCCTGGGCAATACTCACTTTAAATCGGCGACAAACCAAACGCCACGGTATGCGCAACCTGGCGAAGAAGAAACAGAAGGTTGGTTTATACTCGAACTAAAAGTACTTGCCGATGTTGGCTTGGTGGGCTTTCCAAATGCTGGCAAGTCAACCTTACTATCGGTTGTTTCGGCGGCCAAACCAAAAATAGCCAATTATGCATTTACAACCATTACACCAAATCTTGGTATTGTTTCTCATCGCAACAACACCTCCTTTGTTATGGCCGATATTCCTGGTATTATCGAAGGTGCCGCCGAAGGTAAGGGCTTAGGCATTCGGTTTCTTCGTCATATCGAACGTAATTCAACTCTCTTGTTTTTAATACCTGCCGACTCTGACGATATAGCTGTTGAATACCAGGTTCTATTAAAGGAACTCGAAAAATACAATCCTGAATTGCTCGATAAAAAGCGTGTTTTGGCCATCTCCAAATCGGATATGCTGGATGAAGAACTGATGGCGGAGATAGAAAAAGATTTGCCTTTAGTTCCATCAGTATTTATTTCTTCGGTAACAAATATGAATATCGATAAGCTTAAAGATATACTTTGGCAGCAGTTCGATTAAATTGATTACAATGCTTGAAAAGCTCCTCAACCTTGATTCGCAACTATTCCTTTTGTTGAATAGTTATCATAGTCCGGTCTGGGATAAAATAATGTGGTTTATCTCAGGTAAGTATGAATGGATTCCCTTGTATGCAATATTGGTTGGTTTTCTTGTCTTTAAATATAAGTGGAGGAGTGTGTATATTTTTATCGCCGTTGCATTGCTTGTGACACTTGCCGATCAGATTTCAACCAATGTATTTAAAGAAGGTATCAAGCGACTTCGGCCATCACATGTTGAAAGCTTGCAACACGCCATCCATCTGTTTGTACGCGAAAATGGAGAGGTTTACCGGGGGGGACAGTATGGCTTCGTTTCCAGCCATGCGGCTAATTCGTTCGCCCTTGCAACATTCTTACACTTTTTGTTTAAAAGACAGTGGTTTAGCATTACAATTTTTATCTGGGCAGCTATTGTTTCATATAGCAGGATTTACCTCGGAGTGCATTACCCTGGCGATATTGCTGGCGGAGCCCTATTGGGTTATTTGATTGGGCTTTTGGTTTATAGATTATATGTTTTTCTAAATAAGCGTTTTCAGTTAACAACGAAAGGCACCTAACATGGAACCAACTCTACACTATCAAATAAGGCAAGATTTCCTGGTTTCTTCTGCTGATGTTGATTTTCAACAAAAATTACGTTTATCATCACTCACCAATTTTCTCATCCAGGTAGCCTGGAGGCATGCTGAGCACCTTGGTTGGGGCACCGATGATCTACACAAACATAACCTTG
>DNTK01000275.1 GCA_003508755.1 Bacteroidales bacterium
CGTGGTCTGTCCCTTATTTTCCGATGCGGATGTTGGGCTTTATCGTCGTTTCCGTCTCCGATGGTCACCGGAAAAAAGCTCTTCAATAATAGCGAAAGTGTCTTTAATAGCATTATAAGCTTGATTTTTATTTATAATTACATTTTCTCGTTTTGAATGAAGAATTTCGTCGGCCTTTTTTATCACTTTATCGGCATTTTCCCAATTTCCTTGGTAAACATACTTCTTTATGCTTTTCATTAACTCCTTGAGGCTATACTCTCGTACATCGGTAACTACGGAATCTTTTCTCAAATTTTCTCGTCGATTCAAAGCTTCAAAACAACCCGTTTCAATAACCGCTCGGCAGTATATTATTGTTGCCTGAAACAGTCCTAACGCATAACATTGTCTCAAGTTTTGAAAATGGTAGGTGAAATGGCTCGGCAGGGACTCACTGACAATGAGAGTAGCAACTTCATTTTTTCTTGTGAAAAATCCTTCATCGACATAATCGGCTGTACCTTCACTGAACAAAGCATCAATATAATCTATACCGTTTTCTGATTCCTGAGAAAGTGAAGTTCCAGCAACTTTAGAAAATAATTCTACCAATCCGTCAATTCCGTAACCATAATTATCTCTGATTTTCTTTAATTTTACCTTAAAGGTGTCATAAACTTTTAAGAGTTTGCTCTCAGATAAAAACCGTTTTACTTTCTTTTTTGCCTCCAATGTCTGGATGATAATTTCCAGATTACCCTTTTTTACCTCTGTAATTATCAAGGCGTCGAGTTTCTCGAATTCGTTGACGAGTTCATTGAGACGAGACAATTTTGCCAATTCATCATTCTCGTTTTCCATATTAACATTCTATTTTATATATCCTGTCAAACGTTAAGTTGAGGGGGCGCGAGATCACGCGAGTCCCTTCAAACGCTTGGTTCGGTATTTTTTCTATAAATGTTTGACAGTAAGATCAGGATATATCTTAATAAAATATTCAGACAACAGTCTGCGATGACAGTTGTCAGGTGTGTGCTCACTACATAAGAAGCATGCTAGATTAAGATCAGCTTCACTAACGTATTTTTCAACTTTTCTGTTTTTAATTAAAGAATTGTATTTTAATTCATAGTCTTGCCAAGATATTTCCTTTTTCTTATATGGATCGAGTATTTCTTTTGTGGGGGCCATCTCTGGTATATGCCTGTAGTTACAACTGCATAATTTATTTAGGAAATAAATTAAATCATCTCTTTTAGCAAAACCCGCCAACTGAGAAACATTATTCAATCTTACATCAATCAAAGTTTTGACCCCTACTTTACTAATTTTTCCAAAAAATGTTTTCGCATTTTTTTTCGTAAACCCAATAGTATATAACGTGTTACCAGACATAAACTCTCTCAGTTAGTTTCGTTTTGTTTTTCAGGCTCGTAGGCTATTTTTTCCCCTTGACGTAAATATGCTTCATCAAGTCTATTTTGCTCAGACCTAAAAAGATCTGGGTGATGAAGTTTGAATAACTTCAATAATCTTTTTTCGCTATCATAATGTGCTTCAAGTTTACCATTTTCCAACACATGCATTATTATTACACCGTGATTCTTAAGATTTTTACATATCAATATTGTTCTATGACATGTTATGGGGTCTTTTTCAGCACATAATAGTGCTAAAGAGAACTTACTTGCGCCGTCAATTAACCGTTGAATACCATTTTGAAAAATTTCTAATTTTGAAACCAACGAGTAATCAACTTTTCCATTAACATAACAAGACTTATCATCAACTCTTGCACCACACTCTTTACCTAAAAATACATAAGATATATTATTTTTTTGCAGAGCTTCTTTTAATATCTCACGATTAAAGTCAGGTTTGTATTGACTATACGGGGATGACCTCACATCTACGATTGCATTAATATGATGTTTTTTTACAGTCTCTATGAATGAACCTATTTCAAAAGATGAATAGCCTATTGTGTAAATAATTTTTTCCAAATCAGACATGGTTAGATATAGACAACTCCTGCTATGAGTTTTGTGTGCCAACAATTATACTCTACAGCTAGAGATATGGCTAAATATAGCTGACTAACACCTTGCAGTATATTTGGATTCGCATGAAAATTTCTGTCAAATTCAATATCAGTTACGGGTAGATCATATTCATTTTGTTTATACCAAAACTTTATTCTTAATTGATTGTTTTCGTTTTTAATATATGGCTGAAAAGCCTCAGCTCTTATAAAAAGTAAAGAGTGTGTTAACTCATCTACAACATCACAATGGACAGCCTTGCCACGATTACCAAAAAGTAAATGTGCATTCGAAGTCAATTTACTTAGATTGTCATTCGACAATTTAATTTTTGCAATACTCTTTACTGAATTTGAAACAAAATAGATATTTTCTGATTGGTAACCTGAAGGACATAATGATTCCATTTCAAATTCAATAACATCAAGAATTGAGAAACTAGAGGCTATATTAGTAGGAAATTCTCCATGGCCATTTTTGGAAACAGGACGAATCCAAATTGGTGTGGAACCTGATCTGACCACTCTGAATTTTCTTTCTTCGCCTTCAACCTCAATTCCAGCAACGCATCTTTCATTATACTTTTTTGAATTTGCCAAACAAATAAATTTCTTGACCATTTCTTTCCTTTATAAAACCGAACAATTATTTATCTGGACGGATTACGTCCAGATAACACCCATATTGTTGGGGTTAGCCATAAAGAATTAGTGTGCCAATTGCTAATACTCATTATTGGGCTGGTTTAAAATCCATGAACCTTTTCGCCTCTTTCGCCATTTTACTATGTACATAACCCCTGGTGCGGATATCGACAAAAAGAAATCCTATTCACGTCCCTCACACACCTCCCGAACCGCGAACCATCCCCCCTACTACCCCCGGTTCGCGAGAAACTCGATCACTTTTATAGCTATGATTGATTCGCAGAAAAAGGGGGACAGACCACGTTT
>DNTK01000278.1 GCA_003508755.1 Bacteroidales bacterium
TTTGGACAGCCTCTTTTTTATTGTTCAACGGCAGAAAATATTTAAAACGTAAAAAATGGAAATTCAATTTGTAAACATTCTTTCCACCTTTATGGTGTTGTTCGCAGTCATAGATATTACGGGTTCTATTCCTATCATTATTGGGATTAAAAAAAAGGCGGGAAAAGACTTCTATCCGTTAAAGATTACACTGGTGGCCTATGCCATGATGTTGTTGTTTTTATTTGTAGGCGAGCCCCTTTTAAGGATGTTTGGGGTCGACCTTTCTTCTTTTGCCATCGCCGGATCCTTGGTGCTGTTTTTTCTTGGCCTTGAATTGGTGCTGGGTCATGAGTTTTTTAAGTACGAAGCTTCAAAAAGTGTTGGAATAGTTCCTTTATCTTTTCCACTCATTGCGGGAGCGGGCTCCATGACAACACTTATCTCATTAAGGGCCGAATATACAGTTGCTGAAATATTAATAGCATTATCATTAAACCTTTTATTTGTTTACCTTGTTTTGCGCGCAACCAGATTTTTTGAACGAATACTCGGGGATGCAGGAATACAAATATTGAAGAAGTTTTTTGGCATTATTTTGCTGGCCGTAGCTATTAAACTATTTCTGTCGAACACTGGAATAAATCTACACCATGCCGCATAAAATTATTATGTATACCGATGGGGCTGCAAGTGGAAACCCCGGACCGGGTGGATATGGGGTTATCCTTCAGGCTGGAAACCATTACAAAGAATTCTCTGAAGGCTTCAGGATGACAACGAATAACCGGATGGAACTGCTTGCAGTAATAGTTGGACTTGAAAAACTAAAGTTCGAAGGCACAGAGGTGTTGGTTTATACCGATTCACGATATGTCTGCGATGCGGTTGAAAAGGGGTGGTTATTTAGCTGGGAAAAAGTACGGTTTAAGAAAAAAAAGAATCCCGATTTATGGATACGCTTTTTAAAAGTTTACCGCAAGCATACAGTTAAATTTCAATGGGTAAAAGGTCACGCAAATATTCCTGGAAACGAGCGTTGCGATCAATTAGCGGTGGATGCATCTAAAAAGGCAAAATTATTAGTCGATACTGGTTATGAACAGCAAATTGAGGATTAGAAAGTTAATGTATTAATAAAATTTGTATCTTCAAATCGTTTTCTAACTTGCTTTCAATGAATTCATCCCAAAAAGAAATATTTCTGCATTTTAAGGGTGCCATTCTTTACGATACCATTGGAGAGCTTATAAGTGAGTTAAAGGAGAAAATGTTTGAAAGGCACATTAAACAGGCAGTGTATAAGAAAGTGTTAATGGTCATGATAGAAGCGCTTGAGAATGTATTTAAGTACCACGAACATTTTGAAAATGAAAAGGATATTGTCGAAAAATTTCCTCCTGAGATATTAATAGCCAAACTCAGCGACAGCTTTTCTATAAGTGTTTCAAATCCGGTTCGAAAGTCTGATGTAGCTACTTTAGATAAACGATTAAAGGAGATTAATTCCCTGGACAAACAAGGAATCAAAAAAAAATATAAAGAGATAATCACAAACGGGCAGTTTTCTGAGAAAGGAGGAGCCGGTCTGGGAATTATCGAAATGGCTAAAATTACCGATAGTAAACTAGATTTTAATTTTACCCCAATTAATAATACGTTCGAGTACTATAACCTGGGACTTAAAATAAATTGTGTATAGCACAAATGCATTATTGTTTTTGCAAAAAGAATTTTTATTGATGAAACGTTTAATTGTTAGTTCTACCGATTATACTCCAGCCTTGGATTTAAACCCAGCTAACCTTACCATGGTTTTTAAAGGGGTATCGCGCCCTGAAAATGTGGGCTTGTTTTACCAGCAGGTTATCGACTGGGTAGATGATATCGCTGCTAAGGCAGAACAGCTTACGACCAAAGCAATTAAAATAATCTTTAAACTCGACTATTGCAATTCAGCCTCGCAAAAATACATTCTTATTTTCCTTGAGCGACTTTTAGAACTGCGCAATAAAGGCTTTTCACTTGACGTAGAATGGCACTACGATGAGGGAGACGATAAAATGCTCGAAGATGGAGAGGATATTGCCGATGCTGTTGGTATTGAGTTTTCTTTTCATACCTTTTAAAGTGTTCATATACGTGCATTCTTTGTGCCAATTCGGGCATCCTTTAATGATATTGTATTTATCTAACATACAACAAAATAACGTTTTGTGTTAAATGGTATTATTGTTGATGCATTAAATAGAATTTACAACGCATATGTTTTTTAATTTCATAAAGGTCACCTTAAGGAATATAGCATCGCATAAGCTTTTCTCGGTCATAAATATCTTTGGATTGGCTGTGGGAATTGCATGTGCCCTTATCATTATCCTTTACATTAATCATGAAATTAATTACGATAAATTTCATCCTGACTATCAATCTGTATATCGAATAACCGTTGAGGGCAATTTGCAGGGCGTTGAATTTAGCAGTGCTACTACCAGTGCTAAAATGGGGGCTTATGTTAAAAAGCATGTTGAAGGGGTAGAAGACATAACACGTGTTACACGTCTTGGAGCATGGCTCATTGCTACCGATTCGGTTCGGTTTAACGAAGACGATTTATTATTTGCTGACTCTAATTTTCTAACTTTTTTTAGTGGATTTAAAATTATCGATGGAGATGCCCAAACAATGCTCCTGGAACCCAAAAGCCTGGTGCTTACCGAGTCTTCGGCCCTAAAGTATTTTGGTAGTACAAAAGCGTTAATTGGTAAAAAAGTAAAAGTTGAAGCAGCCAATAAGCCTTACACAGTTACCGGGGTGGTGAGTGACCCACCATCACATACACATGTTGGATTCGATATGCTCGCTTCACTGAGTACCTATGAAAACATACTTGCGTATACCTTTGCTTCGAATAATGTTTACAGTTACATTCGAATAAAGGATGGGTATGAATCCAGCACGGTTCTTGAACAAATCAATGGCTTATATGATTCCTATATTCATACTGATTTGGTAAAAATTATGGATTATGAATTTGACCCAGAAGATTCATATCGCTTTAATTTACAAGCTCTCGAAGATATCCATCTCTATTCCGATTTACAGGCCGAATTGCATCCAAATGGCAATGCAATATACGTATCTTATCTGGGTGTTATCGCAATGATTATTCTGATTGTTGCCTGCCTGAATTTTATGAACCTTTCCACAGCGAATTCAACCAATCGCTCTTTTGAAGTTTCGTTGCGAAAGGTAGTAGGGGCAAATAAGCGTTACCTGATTTTTCAATTCTTAATTGAAGCAGTAGTGATTAGTTTGCTGGCGCTTACTATTGCTTTGCTACTTGCTGAGTTAATTTTGCCACTGTTTAATAATTACCTGGATTTATCACTGGAATTTGGACTTTTTAGCAATTTAAAAGCAGTTTTGCTTATTCTGCTTTTAACTGCGGGAGTCGGAATCCTTGCCGGAAGCTACCCAGCTATCTTTATCGCTTCGTTTGACCCTGTTAAGGTTTTAAATAAACGAGGCATGCACGGCTTAAGAAGCAGCAAAATCCGGAGTGTTTTTGTAGTCCTTCAGTTCTTCATAGCCGTACTGGTTATTTTACTTACCATTGTTGTTTATTCGCAGGTGAATTTTATGATGTCCAAAGAGCTGGGATTTGACAATGAAGACATTTTAGTAATACGGCGATCAGATGCATTGAAAGATAATATGGAAGCTTTTAAAAAGGATATCCTGAAACATCCTGATGTACTTGCTTCTACGAATACTAATTCAATACCCGGACGCGACTTTTACCTTAATACATTTAAGTTAAAGGGTGAACGCGAAGAATCAGCGCTTCTTTTTAACCAGGTTTTCGTGAATTACGATTTTTTCAACACCTATGATCTCGAACTCGCACAGGGGAGATTTTTAGATAGTTCCTACCCGAACGATACCCTTTCATGTGTTATAAACGAAAGTGCAGCCAGATTAATGGGTTTAAGCTACCCCATTGGAGCTGAGTTGGTACAGCCAAGAATAATGAAAGAAGAGGAGCGAAATTATAAGGTAATTGGTGTGGTAAAAGATTTTCATTTTCAAAGTCTGAATCAGGCTATTAAACCCCTGGTAATTTGTCTTATGCCTGGTAACTGGGAAGGCTATGTAAGTGTTAAAGTAAACTCAGATGATGCGCTAAATACAATTTCTGCCATTGAACAAGCCTGGTATAAATATGCACCGGAGTATCCATTTGTACATTTCTTCCTGGAGGAGGATTTTAATAAAAACTACGATGCCTTAGTGAAGTTACGACGAGTTTTTATCATCTTTTCGCTTCTTTCAATTTTTATAGCGAGTCTTGGTCTTTACGGGTTGATATCGAATGCAGCTAATCAACGTAAACAAGAAATAGGAATTCGCAAAGCTCTTGGAGCATCCAATTTTCACCTGGTATTTATACTGGCCAAAGAAACATTCAACCTAATGGGAATTTCAACTGTCTTGGCATGGATGGTGGCATTCTTTGCTATTCAGTATTGGTTAAGCGATTTTTATTATTCTATTTCCGTCAATCCATTGCAATATATAGGAGCTCTTGTCATTGTGCTTTTGATTACCTTGCCAAGCATTCTTTATCACTCATTAAGATTGGTGGAAAAAGAGCCTGGAATTGCCTTGAAATACGAATAATTATTCAATCATCGGGTCTATTTCAACCTTAAAATCGGCGGGTTTACAGCAGTTTGGGAAGGAGGTAACAATTATATCAACTCCACTTGCAGCATAAGCTTCTACATTATCAATATTAATACCTCCAGCGGCCGCAACCCTTACTTCTGAATTTATCTGTTTTATTTGTTCAACAAGCTTGCTTACTTCATCGGGATGCATGCTGTCTAATTGAATGATATCGACAGGTATCTCGCTGAGAGCTAAAGCATCAGCTCCATTGTCTGCTTCGCT
>DNTK01000351.1 GCA_003508755.1 Bacteroidales bacterium
TTATAGAGAAGTACCAACACAAAAATTGAAAATTATATTTGTTCGAATGCGAACATAATTCTATCAGAATCGTTCACAAATTACATGATTCTTATCATTAATGACTTTTGTAAGTTGCAGAAAAACAAAAAGATATTAGTTTTGGCACACTTCTAGTTAAATACAAATCAACTTAATTATAAATACTGATATGAAAACAATATACAACACACGAATTAAAGCATTTTTAAGCGTCCTAATCTTTTTCGGAATTAGCCTTCTTGTGAATGCCTCAGAATTGCCAGCAGTTGATAATTTAAACGCTGTTGCTATGGAAGAATCACTCTTTGTAGAACCATGGATGACTGATCTTAATAACTGGGATGTTGTTATGTTCGATGAAAACTTTGACTCAATAGAAGAAGAAATAGCTTTTGAAGATTGGATGGTTGAAGCAAATTCTGGTAATTGGGAAGTTCTTGAGATAATTGACCAGGAATCTGATCAGGAAGTAGAAAGCTGGATGACTGATTTAAACCAATGGTAAAATAGGCTCTTTATATTGTCACGCTATAAATCCGGAAAGGGTTAGCAGAGGGATTCTGTTAACCCTTTTTTTAATGAAACCCTGCTTTCATGTGGGTGACGATATGAAAGCAGTAGGTTGAATTAATCCCGAAAACGAAGCATGAGTTATTGGGGATCTCTATTCATTTTTTAGAGATAACCACCCATGTGGAAATGACGAATTTAAAACAGGGCTGAAGGAAATGGATATAAAAAACCCTGCGAGGATTTTATCCCTTGCAGGGTTTAGGGTTTTAAGTCTCATTAACCGGTATTAATTCATCTCAATCATATATGGCATGCGGGCAACTACACCCTGAGTTGTGAGTGTGTTTTTAATTTCGAGGTAGGTCTCTGAATCAATTCCCAAGGGTTCCAACATGGCCCTTACCTTGGCGTCACCACTAAGCTCTTTTATAAGCTGCTCAATCGGATCGGGTTGTTTAGGAAGTTCAACCACTCGGTATTTCTCATCTAAACCCGCCATATTTCTTGCAATTTCTATCGCATCGTTCAGTCCGCCATGTGAATCAATCAGGTTAATATCCATTGCATCGGCACCCCCATAAACATGACCACGACCAATCTCATTTACTTCTTCCTTCGTCATGTTACGACCATTGGAAACATGCGTAATAAACTGATCATAGGTAAGCCCGACATAGTGCTTAATAAACTCTTTTTCTTTTGCCCGTAAAGGTTTAACTCCCGATAATAGATCGGCATATTCATGGGATTTTGCCACATCAAACGAAATTCCAAGCTTATCGAAAAAGCCTTCAGTGTTAAACAATGTTGCAATAACACCAATGGATCCGGTAATGGTATTCTTACCTGCTAAAATAGTATCGGCAAGGCAGGCAATATAATAGCCACCCGAACCGGCAACATCACCCATAGAAACCACAATAGGTTTTACGCCCTTGGTTTCCAGCAGTTCGACAAGTATATCTTCTGAAGCCATGGCGCTGCCACCACCTGAATTAATACGCAGTACAATAGCCTTTATTGACGAATCGCGTCGGGCCTTTCGAATTTCTCGGGCATACCGCTCACCACCAATATTGCCTTCTTCACCCTCGCCATCAACAATTCCTCCCGTGGCATAAAGAACGGCTATTTTATCTTTGGCAAGTCCTTTGTAGGATTTGCTTTTTGGTACTTTAATGTATTTCGATAGCTTAATGGCATTTAGGTCTTTTTTGTAATCAGTTCCTGTAATGTCTTTAAGATAATTGATTACATCGCCTTTGTATATAAGGCTGTCCACCATTTTATATTTAAGTGCCTGGGCAGGATCTTTAAGTTCCAGGTTATTAACAATATAATTCAGCGAGTCTACAGAAATGCCCCTGGCATCGGATATTCCTTGGGCTATATTAGCCCATACGGTATTGGCAATTCGTTCAAGTTGCTCCCGGTTTGGTTGGCTCATTTTGTCATATTCGAACAATTCGCCATATCCCTTATACTCACCAATCTTTATTACCGTTGGTTCAACATCCAATTTTTTGAGAGTATTTTTTATGTGTGTTGTCTGCAAGCGCAAGCCGTTTATCAATACTAAACCTACAGGATTAAGAAATACCTTATCAGAAACTGAGGTTACATAATAGGCCGATTGTGTATATATGTTATTACAATAGCTTACAATAAATTTTCCTGACTCTTTAAAATCGATTAAAGCATTTCTTACCTCTTCGGCGGTAGCCATTCCACCCATAAAAACAGTGGATTCGATATAAATACCTTTTATGTTGTCGTCATCTTTTGCTTTTTCAATATTGGCAAGAATATCGTTTAATCCCACACGATTATCTTTCGAAAATCGGCTAAAATCGAAAGGTGAAGCTGGTGCACGATCAGTTATGGGTTGGTCAAAACTGATGTACAGAATTGAATTTTCCTCTACTTCTACGGGTTTATCACTGCTGGCAGCAATGGCTCCAATGATGATAAATAAGACAATAAAAAGAAGAATGGATGAAATAATAATACCCACTACTGTGGCGAAAACTGATTTAAAAAAACTCTTCATTGGTTAATAGTTTTAATTGTTTTGAAAAGGGTTCATAATAATTGAATCTAGACAACTAAAAGTACGGATTTTTATTTATTTTGGAAATACCTCAATATAATTATGCAGGTAAGATCAATAATTATTGTTTTCTTCATCAGAAGAATTGTATCTTAATCGAATGGCAACCTGTTATTTTATACTTGGCTCGAACCTGGGCGATCGTAGGAGAAATCTGGAAGAAGCTACCATGGCAATTGCTCGTTCTATCGGTAAGATATCGCGTCAAAGCGCAATTTATGAGTCGGAACCCTGGGGTTATCACGATACCATGAGTTATTATAACCAGGTTATAATTGTCGAAACAGATTTACCCCCTCAGCATTGCCTGGAGATGGCTCTGAATATTGAAAAAGGTCTAGGCAGAAGGAGAGGAGCCATGCGGTATGAAGCCCGGGTAATTGACATTGATATACTCTTTTATAACAAAGAAATAATTCAAACCCGAGATTTGATTATTCCACACCCTGAGATTCAGAAAAGACGTTTTGTATTAGAGCCCTTGAATGAGCTCATGCCGCAATTTGAGCATCCAGTTTTGCATGATGAAATTTCGCTATTGCTCAATAAATGCGACGATCGTTGTTGGGTAAAATGCTTAGAATCATAATTTATTTGGCTGATTAATTGCCTGAAACTATAAAAAATCCCCCTTCAGAAGCATTCCGAAGAGGGATAAATTTGCATTTTGACGTTATGTTAGCATCTTACAATTCCTGGAAATTATTGAATCTAAAGGTGATCATTATTTCATGCGAGCCGTTGTTGTAAGGACTTATTTTATTCAAGCCAATATCATAGGAATACCCTACTTCAATTTTACGCTGATAGACGACACCAATCAATACACTCAAGGCATCTTCCGATCGATAGGAAATACCACCCCATACTTTTGTGCCATCCCATGCCCGCTGTCCATACCACGCACGTACATTAAAGTCTACCTGGGGAGTAGTTGCAGCAGCTTTTTTTATAATAAGTGTGGGTTCAATAGCCAGGTCACGATTTACATAATACTTATATCCACCATGTATGTAAAAGTGTTGTTTTAATCTACCGATTGTGCTTCGCGGAACTGTATCGGTCGATTCTGGATTATCGAATTGCAGTTTATTTCCAAAAAGGTTAGTTACCGAAATACCTCCATTGTAGGTGGACGAATACACATACACTCCAACGGTAGCGTCGGGTTTAATATTACTATACATCTGCCCCTCCTGAAAGGCCTGATCATTCGGATCTTCGATACGGAGTTTCGAACCATCAATTTTATGCTGCATAATACCCAGCATTAATCCCATGGATATTTTCAGGTCTTCGGCAATGGCATAATTATAGGCATAAGAACCATTAATGCTAATTCTCGATTCGGCTTCGCCCACCATATCACTCATGATGTATCCACCCACACCCATGGGTTGCGATTTAAACGGTCCATACATCGAGAGCGTATTGGTAATTGGCGCACCGGTTAATCCTGTCCACTGTATCCTGTTATTGGTTATGATCTGATAATATGGATAAGTACCGGTTAATGCAGGGTTTATCAGAAACGGATTGGTCATAAACTGCGAATACAGTGGATCCTGGCTTGGCCAGGCAACCAACCATAAACATGCTAACAATCCGACTAGGCTTATCTTTTTCATCTTTTTTTGCTTTTGCTGTTTACTTTGCAATAAACATTAACTGTATTATCGTATGATAACCACAGTTCCGGTTATTGGTGGAGTAATTCCGTCGTTTGGTTTTATAATATAGAAGTATGTTCCAATTGGAAGATCCTTACCACTCTTCATGGATGTACCATCCCATACGTAATCTTCTCTGGTTCCGTATCCCGAGCGCTGATAAACCAACTGTCCCCAGCGGTTAAATATCTCTACCTCTACATTCGGGTATTGACTTGCATTTGGAATGATCCAGGTATCGTTGGTTCCATCGCCATTTGGAGTAAATACTGTGTATACACTATCAATAAGTATTGGTTGTCGGGTACCGATGTAGAAGAAGCGTTCTTCTATACATCCATCAGGAGTTACACCAAATCCTACAAGAGTATCTACAGAAGGTAAAGCTATCATCTCTTTTATTGGGTCATTTGGTGGCCAGATAGTTGGATCCACTCTATCACCCCATCTCCATCCAATTGTATCTAGGGTAAACATCGTATGACGATATCCACTTGGTAATTCAACCGTAAACATTTCTCCCTCGTTTATATACAAAGTACTCGTTTCCTCATTAAAAGTATACCTGGTGCTTTCTTCCAAATAAAACTCCATTCCAATAGTATCCAGAAGTTCTACTCTTAGGGTATCTCTAAACATACAAAGTTCATATTCTGAGTCAAGTGGTTCCATTTGTCTTACCTCCAGAATAATCTCAACATCATCCCTGATTTGAGCAAGCGCATAATGTCGTCCACTATCTATTCCTCCCTCGATATAATAATCGATAAAGATTTCTTCTGGACTCCAGGTAGGTTCTACCTTATATTTCTGCGAAGAATTGATATTGGCATTTGCACTATTTCTAGTGATAATACCGGCAAATAATTCTAACTGATTAAAATTACAAGCTGCTGTATCAGGTCCTAGACCAGAGAAATGGACGTAATAAGGTTCAATATCAAATACTGTCGAGTCCCAACAACCATTGGCATCGGTAACAGTAATTCTGTGTAAATTTTGTGCACCTAATCCGGTAAAATTGGCGGTATCGGATCGTAATCCGGCACCTCCGGCATCAGTCGAAACATAAGTATCAAGATCACCTCCGAAATAGGTTTCAAGCAGGAATTCTATATTACCAACACCACCACTTGAAATTATTTCTGCTGCTCCGTCGTTTGTTGGATTGCCATCAAGACCAAGAGCAGAACAAGATTTAGGTGTTTCCGTTACTTCTGTAATTGTAAACGGATCCGGCACAATTGCCACAATGGTTGTATCAAAAAACAGTCCTGAGGAATCTTGAATTCTGATATCATAGGAGCCATCAAATAAATAAATGGAATCTGTGAAAATTGGTGTTCCGTAAACCGTGTCAATCCCAACGCCTGTGGCTCTGTTTGTTATGCTGTAAGGACTAATTCCGTCATAGAAAGTTAATCTCACTAAACTTCTGCCAAGGTAATCGCTGTAACAAATTGGATTTACAACTTCAACATCTACATCGAGGCTTTGGCGAATTATTTCTGCCGAATCGTTTATAATACATCCTTGTGCATCTCGCACTGCAAAATAATACCAACCTTCTTCCAGGTCTGTATATAAGGTATCTGTTGCTATGGCATATACCCTGGATGTATCATAGTAGATGGTATCAAACCAATATCCATATGGGATAGTACCACCGCTTGCTGCCAGGTGTATACTTCCATCTTGATCAGCATTTGCCTGTGTTAGTGTAACATTTAATCTGAGCGTATCTGGACCGTTGATTGTTACAGTTGAATCAATAAAACAACCCAAACTATCGGTTACCCGGATGGTATAGTCACCTACTCCAATGTTAAGCAGCACGTTGGTATCTGCAATTGGAAAAGCAAAACCATTGTACTCATAGGTATAGTTCATACCCCAGCCACCAGAAGCAAACACTGCAATACTTCCGGTTTTTTCGTCAAAGCAACCTGTGACATCAGTAACATTAATGCTATCAAAGGTAAGTGGGGCGACCGGAGCCGGAATATCGATCGAGTCCATTTCTATACATCCGGCTGCATCTTCCAAGATAATATAATACCTGCCTCCTTCAACAACATCAAAATAAGTAGTATCTGTTATATCTGATTGAGTGCTTATTGCAGGGCCTTGAAGGGTTACATTATATGGCGAAGTACCACCGGAACTTACTACTGTAACTACTGTAGTATCGCCGAGGCAAATGATGTCGGGTCCGAAATAGGCTGTATCTATCACCAGGGGTGATGGCATCGAAACAGTGATAGTATCACTTGTATCGGCCTCACAACTATAGAAATCAAACATTTCAACAAAATAATCTCCCTCGCCCAGATTAGTAAAACTTGCTGTGTCGCTGCTTACTAATGTGTCCATATCGGGATATAATATGAAGGTATACGGCGGCGTGCCTTCGATACCAACAACTGTAATCTCTCCTGTGGTATCGCCGGAACATGTTAATGCTTGCGATAGATATGCAGTATCGAATACTGCCTGTGTATTTTCTGCAATTGTTAGTGTTGTATCGATGAAACAACCAAATCCATCCCAAACCTCAACAGTATATGCTCCTGCTGACAGGTTATTAAAATAACCGGAATCCGCCGCTACTAAAGTATCATTCGTCGGAAGCAGAATATAAGTTAACCCTGTTGATACGCCGTCTCTGGAGGCTTTGATAGTTATGGAGGCTGTTGTATCACCATTGCAGAATAATGTATCGGTATAGTATAAGGTATCAAATACTATTGCTGGTGGTTCAACAACTGTAACACTATCGATTGCTGTACAACCAATGGCATCAGTAACCAATACCTCGTATTTTCCAGCACACAGGAGCACTGAATCGGCACCGTTGCCTCCTGCCGGTAGTGGTGTCCAATCATATGACGCGTATGGAGGAACACCTCCTGTTACAGTTACTATGGCTTGCGCATCGCATGAACTATTACAACTGGTTGTAAGTTCACGTGGAGCCTGTAAGGAAGTTAGGCCATAAGCTGGCCAACCAGGGCCATCATTAATTTGAACAGAACCACCCTGAACTTCGAACAGGACAGTTTCCAGTAATCCGGTTGCCGTATTCGTATCGGTAAATGAAATGTAATAATCTTCTACAACTCCTTCGAAAGCAGGACCTAACAATATATAATCATACAGTTCAATGGTCCATCCTCCTTGTGCCGGATTTAGTCCATAAATGCTGTCCCATGCACCTGTGGCATTTACGGTGTCTTCAATGAGCGCACTCGGATTAGTTCCGGTACAAATAACAAGTGTATCATCTGCAGGTTTTTCGGTTGTGAAATATAAATCCACGTCAAATCCATAATTACAATCAGTGGCTCCCAGTGGTAAATATTTATTTGGAGATTCTTTAAGAACAACTCTATTTTGTCCGTCAGGAGCAACCAAATGATAACTCAAATCCTGGTTTGGAGCATGTCCCGAAGTCTTCACATGCACCTCGATTTGCGTATTTGGTCCAATTGGGAATGGTATCGGAGCTCCTATGGATGCTGTCAGGCGAGGTGCCAGAGATAATTCAAGCGAATCAATTGCAGGAACACCCAGGCATGATGGATGACCATATGCTTCGAGGTATAACCACACGCTGCCAGAATCTCTGTCGGCCTGGCTAGGGACATATGTTGGATCAATAACATTATCGGCAGGGTTAAATGTTCCTGTTCCGCTTGTTACCCATACAATAGTATTGGTGTAATTGGTATCGGCATCCAAAATGGTATAGACAGAATCGTTACATATTGCTGCATCGGTTCCGGCAATACTTTCCGGTGCGCGATGGAAGGTTACACTTACAGTGTCTTCATCGCTACAACCATTATTATCTTCGGTCCATGTAAATTCATAAGTACCATATGCATCAACAGTGACAACTGCATTTGCTGTATTTTGATCAGGCGTCCATGAAACGACTGATCCGGGCCCTGAAATTTGATTCCACGTTCCTGTTCCAATACTTGGGAAGGCAAATAAACTATGATCTAAACCACATGCATCGCCATCAAAACCTGCGTCGGCAGTTGGGAACTGATTTACATTCCAGCTCACCTGGTTCGATGGTGAGGTGGCACATCCGGTTCCCGATGCAGTTCTGCGGCTTTCAATCAAATTTGTTCCGGTTACAGCATTAAAGCTCGGCACAACTACATCCCATGCACTCCAGCTAACTCCGTTATCGGTTGAAAATCGGTATTCATCTGCTGTTGCTCCGGCTCCACCTATTCCCGGGGTAGTTGCAACGGTTAAAACAGTACCTTCACACACATCATCCACATCAGGATCCCTTGTAATACCGGGAGCTTCTGGCTGTGCTTCCACAATCCATGAAACCTGGTTCGATGGTGAGGTAGTACATCCGGTTCCGGTTGCAGTTCTGCGGCTTTCAATCAGATTAGTACCTGTTACTGCGGCAAAATTTGGAATGATTGTACTCCAT
>DNTK01000167.1 GCA_003508755.1 Bacteroidales bacterium
GACAAATGTTGAATTTTGGCATAAGAAAATTGAAAGCAATATAATGAGAGATAAGAAGGTAAATGAAACCTTGTTAAAAAGTGGTTGGAAAGTAATTAGATTTTGGGGCCAGGATATAAAAAAAAATACAGATTTTTGTATTAGTCAGATTGAAAAAGTAATAGAGGAACAAAAGCATGATAAATTACTCTGAAATTAGAGAAAATATTGAGATTCAGCCATTAAGTGATGCAGAAAATATACAGGCATATGCAACACACTACTTGCATAATTTGGATAATGGTGTTTCACATATGTTTAAAGAGCCTGCTGAAAAGTATCTATCAAAATATTCTGATAAACTTCCACCTTTATCTCAAGGAAAGATAAATTTTAATTGGGATATTCCATTTCCTACCCCTGCAAAACCAAAGTTTAAATTCATTGATCTTTTTGCGGGAATTGGAGGAATTAGAATTGCCTATCAAAAAGTTGGTGGAAAATGCGTTTTTTCTTCTGAATATAACAAGTTTGCAAAAGTTACGTACGAAGCAAATTTTGGAGAGGTTCCATTTGGGGATATTACTATTATTGACGAAAAATCGATTCCGGACCATGATATTCTTTTAGGAGGCTTCCCTTGTCAACCATTTTCTATTGCAGGTGTATCTAAGAAAAATAGCCTTGGTCGAAATCATGGTTTTTTAGATGAGACACAAGGAACACTTTTTTTCGATATTGCGCGAATTATCAAAGAAAAAAGACCTAAGGCTTTTATGTTAGAGAATGTAAAAAACTTAGTTTCACATGATAAGGGAAGGACATTTAATATTATTCGTAATTCTCTAGATGAACTTGGGTATTCAGTTTATCATCAAGTTCTAGACGGAAAACACTTTGTTCCACAGCATAGGGAAAGAATAATTATTGTTGGTTTCGATAAAAGTATTTTTAAAGGAATTGAGAATTTTAGTTTCCCTGAACTTCCTGAATCAACAAGAACAATACGTGAAATTTTAGAAGAACATCCCTCCTCAAAATATACTCTTTCCAACAAACTATGGAACTACTTAAAAGATTATGCAGCAAAGCATAAAGCTAAAGGTAATGGTTTTGGGTTTGGACTAACTAACCTAGATGGTATTAGTCGTACAATAAGTGCTAGATACTATAAAGATGGTTCAGAGATATTAATACCTCAAAATGGTCAAAATCCACGTAGGCTAACTCCAAGGGAATGCGCAAGGCTGCAAGGCTTTCCGGATGAGTTTATTATCCCTGTTTCAGATACTCAAGCATATAAACAATTTGGAAATTCAGTGGTAATGCCATTAATGCATAGTGTTGCTGAGCAAGTTGTAAAAGTTTTTAATGAATTCCATGAATCTAACTAATCTTAAAGAAATATTTATAGAGAATGGTTGCAAAGAAATTTATGTAAAGAAATTATCTTCAAACGACAATTCGAAGAATCAAGTTTATTTTGCACGTGGTAGTTGGGAATTATTGAATGTACTACCAATAACCGATATTACCCATGAGGAGGCAGGTAATTGGGAGGAAGAACGTTTTAAAGCTAGAATTAATTTTTCATGGTTAACAGATGATGGAATTATTTCTCCTGCTCCTGAGTCCAAATTAATTTTATACCCTAAATATCCTGAAATAAGATTCTCTGGATTTTTACAGCGAGCTAAGAACGCCCCCTCTGATTTGATGACTCAAAGATTGGCTGATAGGCTGTTTTTTATGTCTGTTAATGAACAAGGTAGTATTTTAGGATATGTTGTGCATCCCGATTCAGAAATAGCGAAAGAGTTTGAAAATGAACAAGGTTTAGGCGAGTTAGGTGTATTTTCAATTATATCTTTACTTCAAACTGTAAATAGCAGAACCGTATTGTTGCAAGAACTATCAAGGATTCATCAGCTTGATTGGATTGACTCAAAACGATTAGATTCTGAGGGTAACATATTACCTTGTAGAGCTTCTAATTGTGGTGGCTATACTTTAGAAGCCGAGCTAGGGGTTACACCAAACGGTTATTCGGAGCCTGACTTTATGGGGTGGGAAATAAAACAATTTGGTGTATCTAATTTTAAGCGTATAAATTCTGCTGTTATAACACTAATGACTCCTGAGCCAACTGATGGCCTCTATAAAACTCGAGGTGCAGATTATTTTATAAGGACATATGGGTATCCAGATAAAAAGGGGCGGCCTGATAGGCTAAACTTTGGTGGAATACATAAGTCTGGTGAAATACATCCAACAACTCAACTAGAAATGAGATTGATTGGATTTGACCTTGAAAGTGGAAAAATAAGAAACTCAAGCGGTAAAATAGCTTTGCTTGATAGAAATGAGAACGAAACTGCTTCTTGGAGTTTTGCATCAATGCTTTTACATTGGAATAGGAAACATGATAAGGCATGCTATGTTCCTTCTCAATCAATAACAACAGGCGATAGAAAGTATAAATATGGGAATAATGTGATTCTTGGAACAGGAACTGATTTTCAACTATTTCTTTCACAAATGGCCTTAGGTAATATCTATTATGATCCAGGAATTAAACTTGAAAATATATCAACTAAACCTAAGATTAAGAAACGAAGTCAATTTAGAATCAAGTCAAAATTTCTACCTAATTTGTACAAGAATAATGAGGTTGTAAACGTGATTGAATAATGCCTGCCCCTCACAAAAATACACATTGCCAAGTTACGCAAAAGAGCCAAGCCTAAAGCAAAACTTGTCAAAGAGTATGTTTGTCCTATCACACAGTAACACTTTTGATGATGGCACTAAAACACAACAAAATGTATAAAACATAGCGCGGAGATGCTATATTTGAAAAGTAATACAAGTAATTTACACGGTAGCGGTTTGATATCTTAGAGCACAGAATTGCGCTACGTTTCATACACAGGCCGTTGGCGTTCATTGGGGCGGGATTTGAGAATTCAATAATCTAGTG
>DNTK01000090.1 GCA_003508755.1 Bacteroidales bacterium
TTATTGAAGTCTCTTTCTTTCTCCAGTTTCCCATCGGAATCGTAAATATACCATTTACCAACTTTTTCTCCATCGTGATAGGTCATTTCGCAACGTAATGTACCTTGCTCATCCCATATATACCACTTACCGTTTTTTACGTTTTCGGAGTAGTTAGCTTCACCGGTTTTTACACCTTTGGCATTATAATCCATCCATGCTCCGTGCTTTAGGCCATTTTTATAGGCCCTTACCTCGTTAAGAGTACCATTGTCGAAATAAAGCTTGGTGATGCCGTCCTTCACACCATTCTTTATTGCGTATTCTGCTTTAATGGTACCATTTTCGAAATATTCTTTATGTATACCTGTGTACAGGTTCTCAAGAGAATCGTAAAGTAATCCATCCTCACTCTGGAAGATTTTTTGTCCATAACCAGCTCCGCTGATTAGAACAATTGCTAGCGTTAAAATAATATTTCTCATGGCCGTCAACTTTAATAACTTAATTACTATACAAAGATACGAAAAAGTTTACATGAAGTTAACATTAGAGCGCCTAAATATTAACAATAAATTTACATAAAGTTAACATAACATCAATAAAGCATTGAATAACAGTAAAATATAACTAAAAGTGATTTATCTCATCAACTTAACTTTTACTTAATATGAATACTTCAATCAAAATCAAATATTACCTGTACTCCACCTTTAATCCATCTGCCAGGTTGTGGAATGCTTCCGGATTCGATATAATGCTGGTTTAAAAGGTTCGTTGCTTCAATATAAACCGATGTGCTTCTAATTAGGTAAGTTGCTCTCAGGTCAATTATAAATGCTTCGGGATAATTATTGAAACTGAATTCCATACTGGTAAAATCATAAGACATGAAGGTTCCGGTGCGCTGTTTGTACATAAAATGCCATGTAAGCATTAAGTTTTTCATTAAATTCTGATTGAGCCTGGCAACGGCTTTGTGTTTTACATTACTATATTTCGATATTGAATCAGGTGCATTTCGATATGAATCAACAAAAGTATATCCAAGATAAAGTTCGCCCAGAAGCGCTTTAGTGACTCCTTTACAGGGATTCACAAATCTGAAAGAAGCTTCAACTCCATAGTTTTCTGCTAAATCAATATTAAGTGCTTTATAGCTGGGGCTTGAAACATTGCGGGCATCCAACACCCAATCAATATTATTCCGCCCATGTGTATAAAATCCTTGAAATCCTGCTCGTAAATAATCTTTCTGTAATTTCACACCACCTTCAATGGAGTGCTGGAAATAGGGTTTTAAGTCCTCATTTCCAATATTGTTGGGACCCTCGTACTGTAAATCGGTAAAAGTCGGTTGGCCGATCGTATAATTATAACTGCTTACCAGCGAAACGGATTGAGTTACCCGATATCCAAAATCTATTCCGGGAATGAAGTTAATTTTTTGAGGTTCGAAACTGTTCCAGTGGAGCAATGCACCAGCAGAAAGGAAAATGCTGTTCTTAGTATATACATGTTCAGCATATAGATCAAAACTGTTTCGCGAATCTTGTTTGGTGTAATACACTGAATCGAATCCCGATACCGGAATGGGGTTGTTTAATTCTTTTCCTAAATTGTTACTTAGAATATTCTCGGTTCTTGCTGCTGCACCCACAGTGGTAGTGCCATAAGCTCCGCGGAAGCCAGCATTAAGGTTTACTCCAAAGATGTCTGTTAGGTGATGGTTTATGTAGCGAAAGAAAAGGGTATCGTATGCTGTGTTTGCCGGCTTATTGCTAATAACCAGCCCCTTTTCGAACCTGTAATAGTCTTTATGCTCTCGCGATAGCTCAAATCGATCTTTGTGCCGGCGCCAGTAAGCATCAGCCTTTACCTTAATTACGTCACCTGTTCGCACTCCAGTGCTCAGATTAAAAGTTGATGTTTCTTCGAATTGATCCGGATATTTTGGAGTGTAAAAGCTATTGGCTCCAAAACCCTTTTTATTGTATCCAAATTGGGTATATGCGCTGGTTGAGCCGGCTAGTTTAAAATCGCCATGGTAATGAAAATTAAAAACTTCAAAATCAGAATTGTTAATGTAGCCATCGCTTCTGCTATAGCTACCTGATAGTAAATGTTTTGTGTTTTTTGATGCCAGGTTTGTTCCAATATGACTACGCATGTAACCAAACGCTCCGGTATTGGCGGACAAGCTTAGCTGGTTTTTGAATCGGGGTTTGGTTATTATATTAATTGCACCTGAATAGGCATTGGCTCCAATGGCTCTGGCAGCAGGTCCGTTAAGAATTTCGATTTTGTAAATGACTTCCGGATCGATGGGAATGTTAAGGTTGTGATGGCCTGTTTGTGGGTCGGTAAGATTGATGCCGTTTTGCAGGATAAGAACCTGGTCGAAAGAGCCGCCCCGGATGCTAACATCTGATTGGATACCAAATTGTCCACGCTGACTGATGTCGATGTTTGATTGGTATTGGATTTTATCCTGAAAAGATTGTCCCGGAGAGGACTGTATGGAACTGGCATCGATAATTTCTACAATACGTGGCAAATCATCCAACAATACGGTCGATTTCTGACCTATCACTTCAACCTCATCCAACTCAATGGTTGTAATAAGCGTATCGTTATCGCTTTTTGATTGCGATTGAACAGGGCTTGCAACCAGCGTACAGGCTGCACCCAGTGTGGATATTTTAATGGTTTTACCTAATGAATTAAAGGCTGCATATTTCTTCCGGCTGAATTTTCTAAAAATCAGCCTTTGCAACGTATTTATTTTTTTTTGCTTCATAAACGATATTTATTGAGATGCTGTTGATTATGAAATATTCAAATTAATTAAGTTGGCACACCCGCTAATAAAAAGTTAAGACCTGCAATAGCTTTGTTAAAAAACAACCCAAAATTAGAAAAAGATTTCAATTATAGTCGAACCGTTATTCACATGAAAAAGGATTGCTGTACTTTACAATTAAAAGTGAATATGACCAAAATGTACAATATGTTAGTGTTTTAATGCGTTCAAAATTTGTATTTGTCAAATAATTACTATTTTTGTTGCAAAACCTGTAAATAATTATCAAACTTCAAAAACCTAAGAAAAATGAAAAAACTTAGCTTTCTCTTTGTTGCCATTGCACTTGTTGCATTTGTATCTCTTAACGCATGTAAATCATCAACTGAACCTGCAGCTGAAACAGAAGCTGTTGAAGAAGTAGTTGAAGAAGTAGTAGAAGAAGTAGAAG
>DNTK01000487.1 GCA_003508755.1 Bacteroidales bacterium
TGCCCAGCCCTCCGGCATTCACAGTGTGTGAGTCGGTACCAATCATCATTCCACCAGGAAAAGCATAATTTTCCAGGACAACCTGATGTATAATTCCTGCTCCGGGCTTCCAGAATCCAATTCCATACTTATTTGATACCGTGCTTAAAAAGTCAAATACTTCCTTATTGGTTTGTTGCGCAACCGGAAGGTCTTTGCTGGCTCCTTCTTTTGCCTGAATGAGATGATCGCAGTGCACTGTAGAAGGAACCGCTGTTGTATTTTTACCTGCTTGCATGAACTGCAACAAAGCCATCTGGGCTGTCGCGTCCTGCATGGCTACCCTGTCCGGATTAAAGTTTACATAATCTACTCCTCGTTTATAAGGTTTTTCGATAGGTTCTGATAAGTGAGCATATAAAATTTTTTCTGCCAGGGTTAAAGGATTGCCGGTAACAGATTTTGCAGTGTCTACTTTGGTGCGGAACTCAGAATAGACCTTTTTAATCATATCAATATCAAAAATCATATGTTTGTTGTTAAGTTTTTCTTCAAAAGCTGCGCAATTTACAAATTTATGATGTTTATCAGGGAAATAAATCGTTTGTAATTACAATTCAGAGCTATTTTTTTCTGTTATTAACAACACCAATTTGTAGCTAATGTTCGTTTTATTGTATATTTGATCAATACCACGAAATATTGTGGTGAATCTATAAGTGGATATGGTATGAATAGATTAGAAATTTCAAGCACACCCAACACACCGCTTGTAAGTTTTGATCCGGTAAAAGGTGAGTTAAAGCTAGAAGGGCGTTCGATACCGGAGAACCCCGGAGAATTCTACGACGATTTGGTTGCTTGGTTGGCTGACTATTTTAAAAGTCCTGCACCCAAGACTGTTTTTGATATAAATCTTGAGTATGTAAACAGCGGTTCGTCGAAATACCTTTTGGGATTATTTCGGGTTTTTAAGGATGCTTTTGCCGCTGGCATTGATATTGAAATACAATGGTTTTATGAAGAGGATGATGAAGCCATTGAAGGACTGGGTGAGCATTACAAATCGACGATGGAAATACCCTTCAAGATGGTGGAGTATATTTAATCAGAAATGCGGAAGGTGCAATTGAGCAAGGGTGCTCTAAGCATTAAATGTGTTAATTTGAGAAGATACAAGTAAAAACTTACTGAGAAAGTACCTTGCTCAATACTGCAGCAATAAAGCATTCAACTAATTAAGAAAATAAAAAATCCCGATGTGAAAACACCGGGATTTTGATTTTATAGCTAATCTGTAAATTACTTCACAGAATCCATGTACTTGATAAGTTCAACAACTTTTGCTGAGTAACCCATTTCGTTGTCGTACCAAGAAACCACCTTTACGAAGTTTGGAGACAGTGAGATACCAGCGCCGGCATCAAAAATAGATGTGCGGAAATCACCAATGAAATCATTTGAAACAACAGCATCTTCGGTGTAACCAAGAACGCCTGCTAATTCGCCTTCAGAAGCTTCTTTCATGGCCGCGCAGATTTCTTCATAGGTAGCACCTTTATCAAGACGCACTGTCAGGTCAACAACAGAAACATCAGGAGTTGGAACACGGAATGCCATACCTGTAAGTTTGCCATTGAGTTCTGGAATAACTTTACCAACAGCTTTTGCAGCACCGGTTGATGAAGGGATAATGTTTTGTCCGGCACCACGACCACCACGCCAGTCTTTCATTGAAGGACCGTCAACAGTTTTTTGAGTAGCAGTGGTGGCATGAACAGTTGTCATAAGACCTTCAACAATACCAAATTTATCGTTAAGAACTTTTGCTACAGGAGCAAGGCAGTTGGTTGTACATGAAGCGTTTGAAACAAAGTTCATATCATTTGTATACGAAGAATTGTTAACACCCATCACAAACATTGGCGTATCGTCTTTTGAAGGTGCAGACATGATTACTTTCTTTGCACCAGCATCAATATGTCCCTGAGCTTTTTCTTTTGTAAGGAAAAGACCGGTTGCTTCAACAACATATTCAGCACCTACAGCACCCCAGTTGATGTCAGCAGGATTTCTTTCAGCAGTTACACGGATGGTTTTTCCATCAACTACCAGAGCTCCATCTTTTACCTCAACTGTACCTTTGTACTGGCCGTGAGTTGAATCGTATTTTAACATATATGCTATGTAATCCACATCGATAAGGTCATTTATGCTTACAACCTCAACGTTTTTGTCAGCCATAGCTATGCGGAATACGAATCGACCGATTCTACCAAAGCCGTTAATTCCGATTTTAATGTTTCCCATGTTTATAAAATTTATTAAAAATTAAAAATTCTTGTTAGTTTTTGAAAAGAAGGTGCGAATTTAACAAATAAATTGATAATGAACAACCTTGCTTTGTTAGGTTTGTGTTAAAACTGTGATTCGAATAACAATGATAACTTATGCGTACACAATAGTGTTTGGTTTCAGCGTAATTACTCGGTAATGATCTCATCGATTCTTGTCCTTCTCGGATTTGCCCGTGTATTGATAATTTTTCCAAACCGATAGCTAATAAATAAGGTTAGAAAGAATTGATCGTCAGGTAACACAAAAAGTAATTTTCCGGCAGGTGCCGCCATTATGGGAACTTTGCCAATATATGCGTCAAAGGCAGCACCCAGTTCGAGTGCATGAAATACTTCATCTACATTACTGTATTCAAAGGTGTACCCAAACTTACCATATATACCTGGTTGCACCCTTAGCTTATTAAATCCCATTAAATATGGAGCTTTTCCATTATATTCATACACTGTTTTATCGGGTTGATAAGTATCGTAATATGTTCCTCGTTCGGGTGCCCAATATTCATAAAAAATGGGTTTCATTATCGCTATCGAAGGACCAAAATTAAGGAAGTACCGAATGGATATGCCTCCCAGGTCTCGTTTTTGAAACATTTCTTTTTGAAAACCCAAAGCACCTTTTACAGAATAAGTGGCATATTGTTTACCAAACACGATGTTTCTGTTTGTGTTTGGAAGGGAAATTTTCGATTCCTTCGGATGTTTGAGGTAGTTTAACTCAATTTCATAAAGTGTTTTGCGAAAGCCATCGATTCGTTTGGCAAAACGGAAGTTGCCACCAACACCATTTGAATTGAGTAAAAAAGCATAGGTACGTTCGTTTCGGTAAAAGATTTTATCCTGGGTGTCGAGTTCACCCTGCGCAAATATTTCTAATGAAAGAAATAGGCTCAATATGAATATCAATATCCGCATGCTTCTTACAAAAGTAGAATAATTCATATGAATTATTACAGGGCAGGTGTCTTTTTAACGGATTTTCTATAAATGCAAGGGTAGGTATAAAAAAGTAAAGGCACGAAATTCGTGCCGTAAAGTGGTTATATTATTTTTCTAAAACTTTTCTGTAAAAGCTTGCTTTCTATTTCATGCTAGCTGCTGAGCAAAAACCGATAATTAACTATTTAAATCTTCAGATTGCTCTTGATCAGCTGTTTCCTGAGTATAAGCAGGGCAAACATAATTGTTGCATGAAACGCTTAAAACTCCCATAACAACTACTGCAGCGATAATAACTGTAATCCTTTTCATCTTTCTTTTAAATTAGTTAGTAATTAATACGTTTTTGTTCGTGTACGCAGAAATACTAATTTGGTTGATAATTAAACAGCTTACTTTGATAAAAGTATAAAATTTATTGATGTATTACAAAATTCATTCTATGTATATTTGAACGGTTAAGTAAAATAAATAGTATACCATTATGATAGATACACTTTTAAATCATCGCTCAATCAGGAAATATAAGCCCAAAGCAATTCCCAATGAAATTCTAGAAAAGGTACTTTTAGCAGGCACACGGGCATCCACCACCGGAAACATGCAGGTATATAGCATGGTTGTTACTTCAAAGCCTGAAATAAAGGAAAAACTGTGGGAAGCACATTTTAAGCAAACGATGGTAAAGGAAGCACCGGTAGTAATTACTTTTTGTGCCGACTTTAACCGTTTTAATAAATGGTGTGAGCAACGTAAGGCAGTTCCGGGCTATGATAATTTTTTGTCGTTTATGACTGCAGCCATTGATGCCTTGCTTGTTTCGCAGAATGTTGCAGTAGCCGCCGAAGACCATGGGTTGGGAATATGCTATCTGGGAACTACGACATACATGGCCGAGAAAATAATTGACATTCTTGACTTGCCAAGAGGAGTGGTACCAGTCACAACTCTTGTGGTGGGTTACCCTGATGCAAATCCAGGTTTAACGGATCGATTACCCCTGGAGGCTACAGTACATTACGAAACCTATTCAGATTATAAGATTGATGACATTGATCGCCTTTATGCCGAAAAGGAAGCCATGGAGTTAACTGCTCAACTTTTGGAAGAAAACCAAAAAGAAACTTTGGCACAGGTGTTTACGGATAACCGCTACACAAAAAAAGATAATGTAGCCTTCTCGAAAGCATTGCTTAGCGTTTTGGAGAAACAGGGGTTTATGAATAATGACTAATCAGCCGGTAAAAAAAGAAGTCAGAAAACAGATGTAATCAATCATCTTTCTTCTGACTTCCTTATACAAACCAACAACCTTATTGAACTTCGAAATCAACACCAAGCTTGCCGGCTATTTCTTTTAAATCTTCAGCAATTGCTGGAATAACATTTATTCCTTCCTTACGTATCCGGTTTTCTTTTTCAAACTCAGGTTCTCCGGGTACCATTACTTTGTCAATTCCAACAGCCGGTTTTGCGCCCTTATAG
>DNTK01000139.1 GCA_003508755.1 Bacteroidales bacterium
TTATAATTATTGGTCACCTTGTTACCATACCCACTGCTTTTGCAGTAGCCGAGATTGCTACCAATCAACGTGTGCTGGGAGGGGGAGCCTATTATATCATTTCCCGTTCGTTTGGTTTAAACATTGGGGCCACTGTAGGTATTTCGCTTTACTTTTCGCAAGCAATCAGTGTGGCTTTTTATATCATTGCCTTTGCCGAAGCCTTTCAACCCCTGCTGGAATACTTGCGCGATGTAACCGGATTTGCCCTGCCCACCGATACGCGTTGGATAAGCCTGCCGATTATGATACTCTTGTCGCTGGTTGTATTGTTGCGCGGAGCGAATGTGGGTATGAAAGCTTTGTATGCCGTGGCATTGATACTGGGTATTTCACTGGTCATGTTCTTTTTTGGCAAACCAGATGTTGTTCCAACCGAAACTGCTTTTTCTCAGGGTGTTGAGCAACCGGTAAATTTTTTCTTTGTATTTGCCATAATATTCCCTGCATTTACTGGCTTGGCTGCAGGATTAGGATTGTCAGGTGATTTAAAAGATCCCACCAAGGCAATCCCACGGGGCACTCTAATTGCAACATTGGTGGGCATAATAGTTTATATTGCAGTAGCTTATAAACTCTCCATTTCAGCTACTCCCGAGGATTTAACCTCCAACTACCTTATTATGCAAAAGATTGCTGTCTGGGGGCCCATCATCCCTATAGGGCTTGCTGCAGCATCACTATCCTCCGCGATTGGTTCAATTTTAGTGGCACCGCGCACACTACAGGCAATCGGGGCCGATGATATTATTCCGAATAAATACATTAGCCGGTTTTTTGCGAAAGTTTTACCTCACAACGCAGAACCTCGCAATGCGAGTTTAATTAGTGTCATCATTGCTTTTGTATTTATATTGGTAGGCAATATTGACATGGTGGCCCAGATAATTTCGATGTTCTTCATGGTAACCTATGGTGCTATCTGCCTGGTATCCTTGCTGGAGCATTTTGCTGCCGATCCATCTTACCGGCCTACCTTTCGTTCGCGGTGGTATATATCCTTTATAGGCACGGTACTTTCGTTCTGGTTAATGTTTAGAATGAGCAGTTACTATGCCTTAGCTGCCCTGATAATCATGGGTGTTATCTATTGGATGATCACAGTTCAAAGTGAGGAGAGAAGAGGATTTGCGAAGCTTTTTAGGGGTGTAATTTTTCAATTAAGTCGTCAACTACAGGTATTGGCTCAACGGGCGAATAAGGAGGACGTGGAAGCCAACTGGCGTCCTTTTGTAATTTGTATATCAAAAGACTCGTTCGTACGGCAAAGTGCTTTTGACATGTTGCGCTGGCTTTCTTACAAGTATGGCTTCGGAACATATATTCATTACATCGAAGGCTATCTCTCAAAGCAGACTACCCGCGAATCGAAAGAGGTACTGCAGCGATTAATAGGCCTGGCATCCGGGAACAAAAACCGGGTTTATCTCGACACCATGATCAGTCCTTCGTACACCTCGGCTATCGCCCAGGCTGTTCAATTGTCTGGTGTTTCAGGCCGTGGTAACAACATGATTTTATTTGAGTTTAGTCGTACCGATCCGGAGGCCTTTAACCGGGCACTCGATAATTATTCACTAATTTATTCAGCAGGTTTTGATGTGTGCGTATTAAATACATCCTATAAGGGGTTTGGTTACAGAAAAGAAGTGCACATCTGGATCACGACACACGACTACGAAAATGCTAACCTGATGATATTGCTGGCCTATATTTTACTGGGTCACCCAGAATGGAACAAGGGGCATATTAAAATCTTTGCTATTTATAAAGAAGATGAACTGGATGGTAAACGAGAAAACCTCCTGGGGCTTATTAAATCGGGTCGCTTGCCTATTTCTCCCGAAAATGTCAGACTTATTGCTGTCGATGAACAACGGAATACCAAGGAGTTAATAATGCAAAACTCTGTGGATGCCGATCTGACAATTGTCGGATTCAGGCACGAGCTTGTTAAGGCAAAAGGCATGGAAGTATTTACAGGATATGACGATATAGGTAATATATTATTTGTAAGTTCACAAAAAGAAAAAGAAATTAGTTAACATGAAAGATCAACGCATTGCTCTCTTTCCCGGATCATTCGATCCATTTACTGTCGGCCACGAATCGGTAGTAAGGCGCGCTATGCCACTTTTTGATAAAATAATAATAGCCATAGGTTATAATATCAATAAACGCGGGTATTTTCCGTTAGAAAAAAGAATAGGGTGGATAAATAATGTTTTTGAAGGAGAAGATAAAATAAAAGTAACCAGTTACAGTATGCTTACCATAGACTATTGCAAGGAGGTAGGAGCACAATTTATTTTACGAGGATTGCGGACTTCAGCCGATTTTGAATACGAACGTGCTATAGGACAAACCAACCGGTTGCTGGAACAGGGCATCGAAACAGTGTTTCTGTTAACAGAATCGCATCACACCTTTATCACATCAACCATTGTGCGTGATGTAATACGCTACGGCGGAGATGCCTCAGCTTTCTTACCTGAGAAAATTAATATTGATAGCAGTGAGGCAAAGCATGATTAGAACAGCACTTATTTTTATTATTTTATTTTTTTTTGGGCAGCATCCAGCCCGGCCTGTGACTATTTCGGGCAGTGATTCAGCTTACGCAGGTGTCGAAATCATTTGGCTGAAGGCAGCAGATCCGTTTACCGCTACCGAAGTTGAAGTTGCAAGAACAACCTTTGATGCAAAGGGGCGTTTACATGTTGAATTTAGTCTCGATCATACAGGTTTTATTTATTGTTACCTGGGTATTTACAGGACCTACCTGTATGTAGAAAAAGGGAAAGAATATGAGGTTGTATTACCGCCTCGCAAAGACATGAAGGACGAAGATAAATTGAATCCCTTTTTTCGTCATATCGAAACACATTTAGCACTAAAAAACGCGGACAAACGTGATTTAAATATTCAGATCAGAATGTTTAATGATAGCTTTTATCCCTATTTTGCCAAGCATAATGAAAAAGTGTTTTCGGATGATCTGGAATTTGATCAGCTCGATCAAGATATTATACAGCTCGATAAACCTTTCTCAAAATCAGCAAATAGTTACTTTAACAACTACCGAAAATACAAATATGGGTTATTGCGGTTTATTGCCTACCAGCATAAATCTAAAAGTGTTTCGGACATCTATTTCAAGAACCAGGCCTTTTTACCTGATAATCCAGCTTATGTAGAGTTGTTTAACATGGTTTACGAGGGCTATTTCGAGCATTTCAGCCGAACAGAACACGGAAAGCTTTTAGCTCCGGCTATTGCAAGCAAGCGCCTGAGCGAAGTGCAGCGGGTTCTTGCCCACGATGAGGTCCTGCAACCTGCAGAATTGCTTAATATGGTTATGCTGCGCTGTTTGCACGATGAGTTTTATGACGATAACTACTCCCGAAGTTCTATGTTGGCTATTGTTGATTCGTTAATTGCTGTTACTGAGAATGAATTATTACTTACAACAGCCATTAGCATTCGGGAAAAGGTAACAAAACTTCTGGTTGGTTTTGAGCCACCCCCGTTCGAATTGTACGATATGGATAGTAACCTGGTTTCTTTGGAGACATTCAAGGGGAAGTTTATCTATCTTAATTTTTGCAGCTGTTTTAGTTACACCTGTTTAAACGAATTTGTCATGCTTCA
Organism: Bacteroidales bacterium; assembly: GCA_003508755.1. Lineage (GTDB taxonomy): Bacteria > Bacteroidota > Bacteroidia > Bacteroidales > UBA10428 > UBA10428. The sequence goes on from DNTK01000139.1 coordinate 3,691, forward strand.
GAACCTGCATAACAAGCATAATAAGTACCTCGAGATAGTTACAGTTGTTATCGACGATGATGTACAGGTGATGAAAGATTTTGTAAACAGGAGCGGTTACCCCTGGACTTTTCTGCATTTCGATAATCAACCCGATATTTTTAGGGAATACGATGTTAGAGTGTTTCCAACCTATTACTTAATCGATAACGAGGGGAAGTTATCAATGTCGCCTGCACCTGCTCCGGCAGAAGAATTTGAGGGAAGATTATTTAAGGTTTTGAGAGCAAAGGGAATTTTATAAGAGCTATCTAGAGGCTAAGCCTTTTTCCGAGATAAAATCGAAACTGATCGGTAGTCATATCAATTTCATATTCCTTGTAATTGATGGTACGAATGAGAGTTGAAGCCGAAATACCGGCAAAAAATTTAGTTCCCTCATAGCCAACAGACCCGCGCAGTTGTACTTGGCCATGTATTTGCCTCACACTTTCGCTCAAGCCATCGTTTTCTTCTACCCGAATATATTTATACCCGCCTCCGGAAATAATGGCGGCATTTAAATAAAATTGTTTGCTGAATACCAGTGTATAGGTGTATCCCACATTTATACCTGTAGCGAAGTAAACAAATCCCTTGAGATCAAAATCAACCACAACAGTATCGGGTAGTTCTTTTGGGAAAAAGCCGGAGGGTGAGTAAGCCTCGTCATAATTCGCAAAAAGACCCAGTAAAACGCTTCCTGCCGATTTGTTCTGCACCTGGGTGCGCATCACTGCTGCTTTATTCGAAAATCGCTTGTTGTTTACTACATAATATCCCGAAAGTCCGGCCGAGATCGTACGCATGTCAGTTAGCAGTGGGTAATGGTCTTCATTCCAGTCCATAAAATCTTCGGGATTGGCATTGTAATACCCCCGATACAGCTGGAAGTGCCCATCGATGCCGATATATTTTCTAAACAGACTAAATTGCAAATCAAGGCGGTTGGTCTTTCCATATTTATCAATGCTGCTGGCCGTATGGGGTAGCCCGATTCCTATTGCAATTCCGGCATCCTTATAGTTAACCGCCATGCCAATGGCCAAGGGGCTATTTGGTATCAGTATTAGTCTGTCCTGCTGGTTGGCAATTTCAACACGGTTTAGTTTATACAGTAAATAGGGCTTCAGGGTAAGCAATTGTGCGTGGTCGGTGTAATAATCGTTACTTCGGGATCTACTCGAATCATTCTGGCTAAAAAGTTCCACACCAAAAACTAAAAGGATGGCAATCAATAGAATGAGTTTTTTAAATTGCTTCATGAATAATCAATGTGGAGAGTAAAGGTACAAAATATGTTTTTGGTGCTGTTTATACAGTGTGGTATGTTAAAATGTGCTTTTCCTGAATTTTTTATTGCGAAATATCGCAACTTACAGCATTAGTTTCTTAATTTTAAGCTAAATAACCATAAAACCCAACTCCTTCCATCATGAGTATTGCGGTACTTTATATTGTACTTATTTCAGTAAGTTGCTCCCTGGCCTTTGTGCACTTCATTATCTGGATTCGGCTTCGTAAGCGAATTTACAGCCTGTTGTTTACACTGGTAGCATTAAGTTCCGGCACCTTAAGTGTGCTGGAATTTCGTCTGTTTGGCTTAAACAATTCCGAGGTGTACATGCATATTATGAAATACTATCACCTATTCCTGTTTAGCTTCCTGGTTACGCTGGTATGGTTTATATATGATTATTTCGGCACAGCAAACAGAAACCTGGCTATACTTTTTACTGCACTTTGGATAGTGGCTATCTCGATAAACTTTATGGTGGAAGGGAACATTACTTTCTATGAAATAGAAGCATTTGCTCAACGGCAAGCTTTTACCGGAGAAGTTTTTTATCATCCAATTGTTTCGCCTAACCCATGGCGGCACATTGCCGATGCAGCCAGCATACTATTTGTAATTTACATACTGCTGGCAACACTTAAATTATTTAAAAAAGGGAACAAGGAGCGGGCTTTATCTGTTGGGGGCAGTGCTTTAATTTTTATTCTTATTTCAGGTACGCTGGCTCCACTTATAGATGTAAGCATCTTAAAATTACCAACCATTGTTTCAGCCCCTTTTGTTCTCATGGTATTGGCCATGAGCTTTGAATTAATTGCCGATGTGGTAAATGGCGCCAAGCTTGCTGTGAGGCTGAGTGCTGAAAAAAGCAAATGGCAAAATTTATTGGAGGAAATTAATCTGCCTGTAGTAATAGTTGATATAGAAGGTATGGTGGAGTATGTAAATCCGTGCCTCAAAACTATTTTAGGGTATACCGGCGAAGAAATTTTAGGTAAGAACTGGATTGAATTGGTTGTTCCTGAAAAAGAACGTTCAGATATTGTTAAGAATTTTAGTTTACCTGTCACAAAGGGATTTCCTGCACATTATGAAAATCGGGTGCTTACCAAGCATGCCGAAGAACGTCTATTAGCGTGGTCGAACGTTGGAATTTATAACGAGAAAGATCAGCTGACTGGAATTACTGCAGTAGGAAGTGATATTACCCAGCGCAAACGTGCCTTTGAACAAATTATTGAACTCAAGAATCAACTTGAGATTGAGAACCTGATACTGAAACAAAACCTTTCAAGTAGCCCCTCAACCAGCGAAATTATTACAGAGAGCAAGGCAACAATTTATGCCTTTGAAAAAGCCCGGCAGGTAGCATCAGTTGATTCTACGGTGTTGCTCGAAGGAGAGACCGGTGTAGGCAAGGGAGTATTTGCCAAATACATTCATAAAAACAGCTCTCGAAACAAAAAGCCTCTTGTAGTGGTAAATTGCGCTGCATTGCCGGCAGAATTGCTCGAAAGCGAGTTATTTGGCTATGAAAAGGGTGCATTTACTGGTGCAACAAAGCAAAAAAAGGGAAGGTTTGAATTGGCAGATGGTGGCACCTTGTTTTTAGACGAAATTGCCGATTTACCGCTGGAATTGCAGCCTAAATTATTACGGGTTATTCAAGATGGAACATTTGAACGCCTGGGTGGTGAAAAAACACTTTCGGTAAATGTTCGAATCATTACTGCCACGAACAAAGAATTGGTTGATCAGGTAAAAGCAAACAGGTTTCGCGAAGATTTATTCTACCGTTTAAATGTCTTTCCCATTACCATTCCGCCGTTAAGAAAAAGAAAAGAAGATATTCCTAGGCTTATCGATCACTTTGTGGGAGTTTTTAATAAAAAGTATACTAAAAACATTACACACATTTCTAAACAAACCTATGCCACATTTTCCCAATACCATTGGCCCGGGAATGTCCGCGAGCTACAGAATATAATTGAACGTGCTGTTATTACTGCCCAGGGCGAAGTTTTAAAAACCAATGGTTTAATCCCGAAAGCGACCACACACGAAACGGCTAAAAGCAATACTATTATTAAATTGGAAGAACTCGAACGGGAACATATTATTAGCGCATTAAAAGCCTGCAATTGGCAGATACATGGTGAGGAGGGAGCAGCCTTAGCACTGGGATTAAATCCAAGCACCTTGCGATCCCGAATGAAAAAGCTTGGCATAGAGAAGACTCCACATCTGCAAGCTTAGTACCTTATATTGAAATAGTTCCCATCTAATGTTTAATTGATTTCTGTTTTATTAAATTGTAACTTGTTGCTATGAAATGGTTTACGTTTACAGCAATTCTTCTGGCTGCGATTTTCGGGCTGTCAGCACAATCCTCACTAGACATTTTTACACTGGAAGGACGATATGGCATACCACGGGCCTATGATTCATTATTGGACAACAAGGCTAATGAAACCGGAATTATGTCCGGGTTGACAGCACCGGTGCCCTTCTCAGAAAAGACAATTTTGTATAACAACATTACTTATTTCCATTGGAATGTAACAAACGGTGAAACGTTGCCAGCCGAGCTGGCCAATCCCATTAACCTGCATGGATTTATACTTCGAACAGGTTTGTATCAGAAGTTTTCCCGGGGTAGAGGAATCCAGGTATTCTTCTCACCCAGGTTGATGTCAGATCTACAATACATTGGCAACAATAGTTTTCAGTTGGGTGGCCTTGTTATGTATGAAAAGGAATACAGTGATGATTTAAAACTTAGTTATGGATTACTTTACAACCAGGAACAATTTGGCCCATACCTGGTACCCTTGTTGAATATAAATTGGAACATATCTTCATATTGGTCAATAAGCGGTCT
>DNTK01000492.1 GCA_003508755.1 Bacteroidales bacterium
ACTTTATAATGGTAATGCCATTGAAAATATTGGCAGAGGATTTCAGCGGATCGAGTTAGGAGAGCCCATAGGTATTTTTTATGGATACAATTCGCTTGGTGTTGATCCCTCAACCGGCGATTTGGTATTTGAAGATGTCAACAAGGATGGAGAAATTGATGTAGAAGACAAAAAAAGAATTGGTAGCCCGCACGCATTGGTCCATGGAGGCTTTCTCAATAACTTTAGTTATCGCAACTTTGAGCTAAATATATTCCTTCAATATTCATACGGGAATGATGTATTTAATGGCACAAGGAGGTACATCGAATCAATGAAGGATGCCAATAACCAAACTACGGCCATCTTAAACCGATGGAGAAAACCAGGAGATGTTACCGATATGCCACGGGCAACAAATGCAGATCCCAACGAAAACAACAGGGTTTCTTCTCGTTTTGTCGAAGATGGCTCGTACCTGAAGATTAAAACTATTCGGTTTAGTTATACATTCAGCAATAAAATAAACAATGCCATAGGCATAGAACAACTCCAACTTTATTTTTTGGGGCAGAATCTTTTTACGCTAACCAACTTTAGTGGTATGGATCCCGAAGTGAATTATGCAGGAGATGATGTTATTCGGTCGGGTGTTGAGTTTTTTACCTATCCACCGGCAAAGATTTATTCGGTGGGGTTAACCATTCAATTCTAATAATTTTATGCGGGTAATGCGTTACATAGTGGTATTGGTTTTTATATGGTCTTGTGAAGGTATGCTCGATTTGCAACCTACAAATACCATTAGTGCAGAAAATGCTATCCAAAACGAAACTGATTTGCAAAATGCCATTCGAGGGTGTTATGATGCCTTGCAGGCCGATGGCTACTTTGGCCGTTTGCACCTTGTTGTGGGCGATTTGGCAGCAGATAATGCATACAATGGTGGCACAATTCTAGATTACGATCAGTTTAACCGAAACCAAGTTGATAGTGATAACCAGTTTCTAGAAGAACTATGGGTTGCCCCATTTATTGCAATTAACAGGTGCAATACAGTTATCTACTATACAAATAGCCTAGAGCTCGACGATGAAGCAAAGGAAGCATATCTTGCAGAGCTATATTTTATCAGATCATTGAGCTATTATAATTTATTGCGCTTGTTCGAAAGTACACCCTTAAAACTTGAACCAACCCTGGATAATTCAAATCATCATGTTCCTCTTTCTGAACGTTCGCTTGTGTATGAGCAGATTATAGGGGATTTAAAATTTGCCAGTAATAAACTAAAACAAGAAGATCCCTATTTTGCAACCGATTTGGCCGTAAAGACCCTACTTGCAAAAATAAGTCTCGATACCAGGAAGTATGAAGATGCAATAGAATACGCCGATTTCGTACTTACACAGGATAAGAGACTTTTAGATAATTATGAAGATTTGTTTATAAAAGAAGGCAATGATGAATCTATTTTCGAGTTAAGCTTTACCGAAACGGTGAGCGATAAAAACAGGCTTGCAGAATATTGCTGGCCTACTAATTTGGGCGGAAGATACGAAATTGCTCCCGAAATAAATTTTCTGAACTCTTTCGAAAATGGAGATGTTAGAAAAGAACTCTTTTTGGGGCAAGCCCCTTACTGCAATAAGTATGAAAGCATTGCATCAGGTGCCGACAACGTATACATTTTCCGATTGGCCGAACTATATTTAGTAAGAGCCGAGGCACGAACACAACTGCGTGGTAATACTACCTTAATTATGAATGATCTAAACAAAATACGTGCACGTGCAGGATTAAGCGATATATATTCCACTTCGTACAACGAACTGATGGAGTTTATATTAATTGAGAGAAGGCATGAATTTGCATTTGAGGGTCACCGGCGGTTCGATTTGGTAAGAACCAACAGAGCATCTGATGTTTTAAATATAAAGGAAGATCAATATTATTTTCCCATACCATTAAACGAGATCACAACCAACAATCAGATTAATTAGTTAAAATGAGAATTTTGTTTTTAACATACATAATCCTGGTTTTTACTGTTTCCTGCGATGTGCAGGAAATAAATCAAACTGTACCGAGCACGCAGGCGAAGTTCAGCTATACAATTAGTAATAATTCTATTGCACCGGCGCGTGCTGTATTTATAAACCAGTCGATTAATGCACAAGGTTATTTATGGAAGTTTGGAAATGGCGATACCTTATATACTTTAAGTTCCGATTCAGTTATTTATACTTACGAGCAGGCAGGAACTTATACAATTCGTTTGGAGGTGGAGCCCACAACACCAGATTTATATTACAACAACCTTGTTGCTGAGAAAACTATTGTCATCAATGATATTCCTGTAAAACGATTATACTTTGCTGATAGAAATGAAGGTAAAGTTAAGTATGTTGTGCTCGATAATAATTTGCTTCCGGTTATCGAAGAGTTTGAAAGTGCTACACTTAATAAGCCTTATGGCATGGATATGGACACCCTAACAGGGAAATTATATGTTACCGACTATGCCGAACAACTATTGAACCGATTTGATTGGGATGGTCAACGACAAGAGATTTTGATGAATTCGAACAGTGAGTTATTTAATTCACCAATTGGTATTGCAGTTATTGGAAATAAAATATACTGGGGTGAACCGGGAGGTATTCATCGGGCCGATCTAGATGGGTTAAATCCAGAAATATTTTTAGATATGCCTAATGAGTATCCTCAGGATATTGCCTATGACCCATTAAATCAGGCAATTTATTTCACAAACAATCTCAATCCGGAAAGTGGAGGTGTATGGAGGGTAGATGTTGATGGGACGAACCTTACAAATGTTGTTAAAGATGTGTGGGGTGGAGCCATTGAAGTTTTGCCTGATAGTAATTATGTCTATTATTATGTTGCTTATGAAGGCATGTACATTGCCGAACTAAATGGCGATAATCCCAGGTTGTTTGATGCATCCAATGCGGGGAAGTGGGCATGGGGAATGGCGGTTGATAAAGAAGCAGGAAAAATATATTATCCGAATCGTGTTGATGGCACAATTATGAAAGCAGATGCTAATGGTTCTAATGTCGAGATTTTTATTCCCGCTGAAGCAGATATTAACCCTAATGCGATGACCATAGATAAAGCACGATAAAAAAAATCCCGGCACAGAACCGGGATTTTTTTGTAAAGGTGTTGTAATATCGGGTTTATTGATCCCACCAAAACCTGTCTTGCATCGTTGGTAATGGTTGAGGAAAGTTTTTGTTGTATAAACGTTCATTTTGCGGATAGGGCAATCTTCTTGGGATTCCACCTCCCGGATTTTGATTATGATCTCCACCCTCGTTTGGTTCTAAATCTGGATAACCGGTGCGCCGGTAATCGGTCCATGATTCAATACCCGCATAGGAAGCAATGTATTTTTGATTGATGATTGTTTCCAAATCATCGGCGAATACTCCTGTTAGTGTCAGGTTGCGTGAAATATAATCATCAATAATTGTGTCGTGTATCAGATCGCTTGAGATAAGTTTCATATGTGCTCGCACTGCTTCGTTTAATGCAGTCTGAATTAGGGGGTCAGAAGTATTCTGGCGCAGCCTTGCTTCGGCCTCAATAAACTTCATTTCATGGTAATTAACCATATAAACCGGTGATGCAGGGGATGTAAAATACCTTTCCTCTAAATTGGCTTTTTTGTATTTTATTTTATAATAG